>JAHFQD010000387.1 GCA_023266455.1 Candidatus Muproteobacteria bacterium | reverse complement strand
GGTTTCGGCGGGCGCATCCTCGACAAAGGCGAACCGAAATATTTGAACTCGCCAGAGACGCCGCTGTTCCACAAAGGCCGCGAGCTCTATGGCTTGTATCGCGCGCGCGACGCGATCCGGCGCGCGAACCGCGTGATGGTTGTCGAAGGCTATATGGACGTCGTCGCGTTGGCGCAATACAAAATCGACTACGCCGTGGCCACGCTCGGCACCGCGACGACGCGCGATCATCTCGAACGCCTATTCCGTCACGCGCCCGAGGTGGTGTTCTGTTTCGACGGCGACCGCGCCGGCCGCGAAGCCGCGTGGCGCGCGTTGGAAAACACGATGGAAGTTTTACACGACGGGTTGCAGGCGAGCTTTTTGTTTCTACCCGATGGCGAAGATCCCGATACGTTGGTGCGCAAAGAAGGCAAAGACACCTTCGAAGCGCGTTTGAACCAAGCGACGCCGCTGACAGATTTCCTGTTGCAGACGCTCGGCGCCAAAGTCGACCTGCGCCGCATGGACGGCCGTGCGCGCTTGGTCGAACTCGCGCGGCCGCTGGTGGAAAAGTTACAGCCCGGCGTACTGCGGACGATGATCATCGCCAAACTCGGCGACCTGGCGCAGCTCGGCGTCGACAAACTCGAAGCCACGCTCAAAGCCCCACCAGGCGCACCGATGCCGGAGCGCTCAGTAGTGCGTACCTTCGGCGCGCCGAAAGAGCCGCCGTCGCTGATGCGCCGCACCGTGACGTTGCTGCTGCAATATCCAAAGCTCGCCACGCGCGCCCTGGCTGATGTCGACATATTTAGTGAGTTGGCTGGCGCGGAAGTTTTCATTGCGGTATTGAAAGTCGCCAAAGAGTACCCAAATTCCACTACCGGTACGATTTTGGAGAACTTCCGCGATAGCGAGCACCAGGCCATCGTCGAAAAGCTGGCGTTTTTGCCCGACCCGGCGACGGAAAGGGACCTGGAAACCGAGTTCGACGACCTGTTAGCGAAACTTTGTGTCGAGGCGCGTGGTCTGAAGATTAAGTGGTTGAGTCAAAAGCAAAATCCAACACCGGACGACAAAAATGAACTGACTCGGCTACTGACGGAGAAAACTAAAACACCGAATTCTCCCCAAATGGATTGAAAAGTTTGGGTATCGTCTACACTTAAGCTATACTTATCGGCTTTCGCTTCGCGCAAAAAACCACTCTTTTTCAAGCAGTTACCTAGTATACACACACATACGCAAATGGATCAGGAAACTCAACGTTCACAACTCAAGAAACTGATCATTCAGGGTAAAGAAAAGGGTTTTCTCACTTACGGTGAGATTAACGACCATCTACCCGAAGACGTTCACGACACCGATCAAATCGAAGCGGTCGTGAACATGATCAACGATATGGGCATTCAGGTGTTCGACGAACCGCCTGATCCGGAAACGCTTTTGCTCAAGCAAGCGGAACCCACGCCCGTCGAAGACGAAGAAGAAACCGCTGAAGAGGCGGAGCAAGTCGTCACGTCTGCAGTCGACAGCGAATTCGGACGCACTACCGATCCCGTGCGCATGTACATGCGCGAGATGGGAACGGTCGAGTTGCTGACGCGCGAAGGCGAAATCGAACTCGCTAAGCGCATCGAAGATGGTGTACGCCAAACCACTGAAGCTATCGCCGCGTGTCCGGCCGCGATCAACGAAATCGTCCGCCTTATGGATGAAGTCGAAGCCGATCGCATGCGCCTGACCGATCTCGTCGTCGACTTCGTAAACCCGAACGCCGACGACATGCCACCCAGTGGCGCCGCCGGTGTTGACGCCGAAGGCGGCGAAAAGCCGGCGGCGCCTGTTGCGGCGCCAGCGCTTGTTCCGAAACCGGCCATTCCTAAACCCGCCGCCGCTCCCAAAGCCCCCGGCGAAGAAGACGCCGAAGGCGGAGAAGCCGCAGAAGGTGAGGAAGAAGAAGGCGGACCGGATCGTGAAGAAGCACTACGTCGCTTCGAAGTGATTCGTAAGTTACGCGTGAGTTTGCTTAAGGCTATCGAAAAGAACGGTTACGACAGCCCCGAAGTGAAGCGCGTGCAGAAGAAGTTCGCTAGCGAATTCATGCAGATCAAAATCGTCTCGCGCCAAATTAATTATTTGGTCGAGCACGTGCGCGGCTTAGTCGACTTCGCGCGCGGTCAAGAAAAAGTCGTTATGGATATCTGCGTCGGCAAAGCACGTATGCCGCGTAAGACATTCATCAAACTTTTCCCCGGCAACGAAACCAACAAGCGTTGGGTTCAAAAAGCCGTTAAGGCTGGCGAAGGCAACGCTCGCATTATCGAAGCGAGCGAACCAGCGATTCACCACGCACAAGACAAACTGCGCGCGCTCGAAGAGCAAGCCGGTTTGCCGATCGGCGAACTGAAAGAAGTAAATCGCCGTATGTCGATCGGCGAAGCGAAAGCCCGCCGCGCGAAGAAGGAAATGGTCGAGGCCAACCTGCGTCTGGTGATCTCGATCGCGAAGAAGTACACCAACCGCGGTCTGCAATTTTTGGATTTGATCCAAGAAGGCA
>JAHFQD010000386.1 GCA_023266455.1 Candidatus Muproteobacteria bacterium | reverse complement strand
TACGACAGGCGTTGATCAATTTAGATGCGGTCGATGCGCCCGCCGGCACGATGACCGTTGTGCTCGGACCAGGTTGGCCCGGCATTCTGCTGCATGAGGCGATCGGCCATGGGCTCGAGGGCGATTTCAATCGCAAGGGCGTGTCCGCGTTCAGCGGGCGCATCGGCGAACGCGTCGCGGCACCGGGCGTGACGGTGGTCGACGACGGTACTTTATCCGGCCGGCGTGGTTCGCTCAACGTCGACGACGAAGGTTCGCCGACGCAGCGCACGGTATTGATCGAAGACGGCATTCTGCGCGGTTACATGCAAGACACGCTTAACGCCCGGCTCATGGGTGTGGAGCCGACAGGCAACGGTCGGCGCGAATCGTATGCGCATTTACCGATGCCACGCATGACGAACACCTACATGCTCGGCGGTCGTCACGATCCACAGGAAATTATTAAATCGGTCGAGCGCGGACTGTACGCCGTGAATTTTGGTGGTGGGCAGGTCGACATTACCAATGGCAAGTTCGTGTTCTCTGCCTCGGAGGCGTATTTGATCGAGAACGGAAAAATTACGCGTCCAGTGAAAGGCGCGACGCTGATCGGCAACGGTCCCGACGTGTTAACGCGCGTGAGCATGATCGGCAACGACATGCAGTTGGATTCCGGTGTTGGTACTTGCGGCAAAGAAGGCCAGAGCGTGCCCGTGGGTGTCGGACAACCGACGCTGCGGATCGATGAATTGACCGTGGGCGGAACACAGGGCTGAACTATCTATGACACTCGTGGCGCAAAACAAAGAGTTCGCCGGTTCCGAAAGCCGGGAAAAATTAACCGCCGTGGTCGAAGCGGCGTTGGCGGAAGTGAAGCAGCTCGGTGCCAGTTCGGCCAAGGCGGCGATCGGTTTGTCGCAAGGCTTATCGGTGACGGTCCGTTTAGGCGAAGTCGAAACCGTCGAACGCACGCGCGATAAAGCGCTCGATATTACAGTGTACTTCGGCAAACGCACCGGTTCCGCGAGCACTACCGATTTCTCGCCGGCTGCGGTGCGTGATACCGCGCGCGCGGCTTGCACCATCGCGCGCTACACCGCCGAAGACGAGGCCGCGGGTTTGCCCGATGCCGATCGTTTGGCGAAGAAGATTCCCGATCTCGATTTGTATCATCCGTGGAATCCGGAACCCGAAGAAGCGATCGAGATGGCGCGCATTTGCGAAGACAGCGCACGCGCGGTCGACGCGCGCATCGTCAATTCCGAAGGCGCGAATTTTTCCGCCGGTCAGGGATTCGAAATTCTTGGCAACAGCCTCGGGTTCGTCGGTTCCGTCGCGACCACGCGGTTCAGCCTTTCCGCCAGCGTGGTGGCGGAGACGGACAGCGGTATGCAGCGCGATTACTGGTGGACCAGCGCGCGCTCGCGCGCTGGTTTGGAAACGCCGGAAAACGTCGGGCGCGAAGCCGGACGACGCACGGCGATGCGACTCGACGCGCGTAAGTTGTCGACGCGCCGTTGTCGCGTGCTTTATGAAGCGCCGATCGCGAGTAGCTTGCTGTCGCATCTGATCTCGGCCATAAACGGGCGCGCGCTTTATCGTGAAGCCTCGTTTCTCCAAGGTCATCTCGGACAAAAAATTTTCGCGCCATTCGTGCGACTCCACGAACAGCCGCATCTCAAAACCGCCTTGGGCAGCGCCGCGTTCGATGACGAAGGTGTTGCGACATCCGCGCGCGATTTGGTGCGCGACGGTGTTTTGCTCGGCTATGTGCTCGATTCCTACTCGGCGCGCAAGCTCAAGATGCAGACCACCGGCAACGCCGGCGGCGTGTTTAATTTAACGCTCGATCCCGGCGCGCTCGATTTCAAAGGCATGTTGCGCGAGTTGGGGAGCGGATTACTCGTCGCGGAGTTGATCGGTTTCGGCGTTAATACCGTTACCGGCGATTACTCGCGCGGCGCCGCCGGCTTTTGGGTCGAGGGCGGCGAGATTCAATACCCCGTGGAAGAGATCACGATCGCGGGCAATCTCAAAGAAATGTTCCAAAGCATCGTTGTTGTCGGCGACGACGTTGACGTGCGCGGTTCGGTACGCACTGGCTCCATCATGCTCGATGGCATGACGGTCGCCGGTAGTTGAAACAGAAAACATCTTTCCGATTCGTGTTGGCGCGCATAAACTTCGTTCGTTACGAACACGAGCGTCGTCATGCAGCGCGCGCGTAAAAATAGAAAAAACGATTATCTAAAAGATACGATCGCCGCGCTCGAGTCCGGCGATCTCGTGCCCGTGCGCAAGTTGTTCGCCGAATTGCATCCCGCCGATATCGCCCGCCTTTTAGAAAGTTTGCCGCCGGAACGTCGCGAAGTGACGTGGGGCGAGGTGCCCATCGAGAAAATGGGCGAGGCCTTACTGGAAATGCCCGAAGCGGTGCGGAAAGAGCTGATCGAGATGCTCGACGACCACACGCTGGTCACCGCGGTACGCACGCTCGATCTCGACGATATCGCCGATTTGGTCGACCAACTTTCGGACGAAATGGTCGCCGAGATTTTATTCGC
>JAHFQD010000385.1 GCA_023266455.1 Candidatus Muproteobacteria bacterium | reverse complement strand
TGCTTTTCGCGAAGTTCAGCATGACGTCGAGATTGCCGGTTTCCAAATCGCTCAGCGCGCGCGACCAGGGTGTTGTCACGTAGGTCGCAGTGAATCCCGCTTCTTTAATGATTGCTTCGGCGAGTTCGACGTCGATGCCGGTCCATTGGCCATTTTCTTGATAATAAATCGGCGCGCGTTCGAGCACGCGTACACGCAAGGGTTGGGCGGCGAAAGCGGATAGGGAGAACAATACGGCTACGGCGGCGATGACGGTGCGCATGCGGTCCCTCGTTGGCAATGACGAGAGGATTATAGTGAGAAATCGATCCGTGCGAGAGCTTACGAATCGGAATAATCCTTCGTCGACAGAATTAACCCGATACGCTGGCATACATCCGTAAATACGCTGCGATCGGGGAGCAAGTGGGCACATGGGGCCGTTACCTTTGATACGCTCATGCGACGTGCACAGGGACTTTGCCAACTTGTTAGGAATTTTCATTGTGCAGCCGCTTGTCACGCTCGTGTCGGCGGCGATTTATTCCGGCTTATCTCAATCGACAATGTGGAATATATTTTTGACGTTCGTACGGAAAATATCGAAAGTACAAATCAACGGTGACTATTAAGGAAAGATCATGAGCGACGAAGGAGCTTCCAAAAGTTGGTGGCAGACGTTACCTGGCATTATTACCGGCATCGCCGCCATCGTGACGGCCGTGAGCGGATTGGTCGTGGCGGTTCAGCAAACGGGTTGGTTCGCATCAAGTATTAAGGAAGCGACCAAGATGCCGGTATCCGTGTCGGCGAGCGTCGGGTCGTCGGGCGTTTCCGCACAGAACGCGACTACTGCCGCGCCGTCCAGTTTGGATCGCGGCGCGCATGCCGTCGAACTTCCGAAATTGCGCGAGTACAAACTCGGCGCGACGAGTTACACCTTATTGAAGGCGGACGTTTCGCCGCAGACGACCGAGTCGGATGCGCTGAAAATTCGTGTGCGTATGACGAACAACGACCGATACGACCAGAATTTTTGGGATCGATCGTTTCGGTTAGTCGTGGACGGTGTGCCGAAGGCGCCGGAGAGCGATCTGAACGAACTCGTGTCCGCGCAGTCCGCGAAAGACGGCGAGGTCCTGTTCACGATTCCGCACGGATCGGCGGGCGCGAAACTAAAAATTAGTTATGCCGATAAGAGCACGGAAATCGCGCTCGATTTGAGTGCGCGATAACCCGCCAGGGTTGCGCCGACGCCGTATTCTCTATCGTGTCCGACAGCTATCTCCGCTTCGCGCCGCGCGATCCGCGGTTTCAACCGACTGCCGACGTTGCGGCGCAGGCGGAGAAGTTGTTGCGATCTTTTTTGCCCAAGGCTCAATCGATAACGTCTCGTTTCTTTTCTCACATCGAGTTCATCGACGCGGGAAATAACTGGGAAGGCGTGCGATGTTCCGTTTGTGACACGGACGCTGAAGCTTGGTGGAGCGAAGCCATGTCGTTGGCAGCGACATCCAAGTTCGAATCGTTACAAGTCAAAGCGCAATGTTGTGGGGCGACGGTATCTCTCCAGGATCTTCGCTATGGTTGGCCGATCGCTTTCGCGAGTTATGTTTTGGAAGCGGCGAATCCGCATACCGAAGGTCTTGGTGCGCAACAGTTGGCGCAGGTAGCATCGACGCTCGGTTGTTCTATCGTTGAGATTAAAGCGCACTTTTAATAACCAAGGCGTGGACGCTCACTCTAAAATAATTTGGCCACGAATGACTTTTCGAAAAATTTATGGAGTATTAGCGGCGCTCCTGATGTCGTTCGCACCCGCCAGCGACGCGTGTCGATTCAAAATGGATACGCGGCCGTTGTCCGTTCGCATTGGCGAACAATCGTTGGCGTTCGTCGGAACAGTGACGAGCGTCGCCGGCAAAACCGCCACCTTCGAGATTGAACATCCTATTAAAGGTCTCGCGACGGGGCAGACGACGTACGACGTGGAGGTGGGCGACTCGAGTTGCCATCATCGATTCGCGGTCGGTCAACGTTGGTTGTTCGCGGGGAATGTCTATCTCAGCCCGAGTTATTTATTGAGCGCGCCGGACAGTCTTAAATTCGCGCGCGTCGATGACGCTCGGCTGGCGTTGCCAGCGGCGTGGCAACAGTGCCAAGTCGACGCCGATTGCGCGCCGCTTTTTTATGGCTGCAGTTTGCCGACGGCAGTTAACAAGGCGCGCCTTCAACAAGCGCAAGAGAAAGCGTGGACGCGATTCGGTGATCCGAGAGCGGTGAATTGCGCGGGTAGCGTAGAGACGTATGTGTTGCCGGCGCCGTTCTGCCAGAAGAAGATTTGTTCGATGATGTCGATTACACCCCGCCGATAATCCTACGGTTTATCGCTTCGCCGCGGTTGCGGCGTTTCCGAAAGAACCGAGTACACCGCCGCGTTTTTGGCTGAAAATCCAGGCTTTTCAAGCCTGTCGATTTCGACCTTGCCCGAACGACTATTCGGTATCGAATTACTTAACCGGTCCTAAATTAGGAGCAACGCTATGAAAAATAAGATCCAACGAATTACCC
>JAHFQD010000384.1 GCA_023266455.1 Candidatus Muproteobacteria bacterium | reverse complement strand
GGCGTGATCAATTTCTTAAATGACGGATGAGCAATCAGTTTTTTAATAAGTCCCTGCGTTGCCGGCACGAGCGCTTGCGCCACTTGTTGACAAGCCTTATCGGCTATCCAGTTTGTAGAAAATGAATATACGCTTTGGATTGAAAACGGCTCGACACCGTTACCCGCAAACGTCATGTTTAACGTCCACTTACCAGCTCCGATATTCGAACTAAAATCGATAAAATCCAGATCGCCATACAGCTTTACCTTTGAGGCCGCGTCATAAACCCCAGCGATTCTCAATTCATCGATAATCGCGCTCTGTATGTATTGATGGAACGTCTTGTTATCCGGAGCTTCTACCGGTCCGGCGGCGCGGCAGCTGATGGATTTCTTGTTTGCGTTTTCCTTCGCTGAAAAATTGTCCACGCCCAGTTTGATGGAATTCGAACCCACCAACTGTTTTATTTCATCGATGTTGTTCGCCGAAAGGCTATATGTTGGCGCGGTGTGAGAACACGCCGAAACAAACCCCGCGAGTACTGCTACAGCAACAATTCTGATGCACTTTGTTGTCATAATTATCTCCGGATCATAGCGCGCATTGGCCCGTGCGCGCCTTCAACGACATCTAGACACCGTAGCGCCCGACTGTTCCAATCGGGCGCTACCGCCACGCTTTACTGAATCTTCAGCAATTCGATATCGAACAATAGCGTCTCTCCCGGACCGATAGCGCCGCCCGCGCCGCGATCGCCGTACGCCATATCCGGCGGGATCACGACTTCCCATTTCGCGCCTTCTTTCATGAGCGGCAACACTTCCTGCCAACCCTTGATCACGCCGTTAACGGGAAACGTCGCCGGTTGGCCGCGTTTGTAGGAGCTGTCGAATTCGGTGCCGTTCACGAGCGTACCTTTGTAATTCACGCTCACGGTGTCGGTGGGCTTGGGCGATTTGCCGCTGCCTTCTTTCACCACTTTATATTGCACGCCGCTGCCAAGCGTTTTCACGTCGGACTTTTTCTTGTTGTCGGCGAGATAGGTTTCACCGCGCTTCTTCGCTTCCTCAACCGTCGTTTGTTGTTTCTTCATCATCTTGTCCTGGTAGGCCGTCATGGCGTCGTTCCGTTCCTGATCGCTGAGCGCGGGTTTCGCGCCGGTCAACCCATCTTGCACGCCGCGCGAAAAACTCGCCGGGTCCATGTCTTGAGTGCGCGCTTTGAGATTGTTGCCGATCTGATATCCGAATGAATAGCTGCTCTTAGCCTTGTCGTCCGCGAGCTTGGGCTCGGCGGCGAATACCGCCGTGACGGCGGTCAGCGACAGGGCAACGGCGATGATGCGTTTCATGCAATAAGCTCCAGAGTGTTGAAAGTTGCTTCCATCTACCCGTCGACGACGGGGTGCGTCCATAAATCGTGCGTGTCGGCGCGCTTCACGTCGACACGACAGAAGTCGCCGACCTGCAAACCACGCGCGCCTTCGATATAAACCAGGCCGTCGATCTCCGGCGCATCCGCGCTCGAACGCGCCACGGCGATGCCATCTTTTATTTCATCAACCAGCACCGTCAAGCGCTTTCCGACTTTACGCGCTAATTTCGCCGCCGAAATGCGCTCTTGCGTCTGCATGAAACGGGCGCGGCGCTCTTCTTTAATCTCATTCGGCACGGAATCGGGCAAATCGTTCGCCGTCGCGCCTTCGACCGGCGAATACGCGAAACAGCCGACGCGATCGAGCTGCGCTTCTTCGAGGAAGTCGAGTAATTGTTGAAAATCGGCTTCGGTCTCACCCGGGAAACCGGCGATAAACGTGCTGCGCAATGTAATGTCGGGACACTGCTCGCGCCAAGCGCGAATACGCGCCAAGGTGTTTTCCGCACTCGCCGGACGTTTCATCAACTTAAGAATGCGCGGGCTCGCGTGCTGAAACGGAATGTCGAGATACGGCAGGATCTTGCCCTCGGTCATCAGCGGGATGACTTCGTCCACATGCGGATACGGGTAAACATAATGCAACCGTACCCACACGCCGAGTTCGCCGAGCGCCTGCGCCAAATCCGTCATGCGCGTCTTCAGCGGACGGCCGGACCAAAAACCGGTGCGGTATTTCACGTCGACGCCGTAGGCGCTGGTGTCTTGGGAAATGACGAGCAGTTCCTTCACGCCGGCCTGCACAAGATTTTCTGCTTCCTTCATGACGTCGCCGATTGGGCGCGACACCAAATCGCCGCGCATCGATGGAATAATGCAGAAGGTGCAACGATGATTGCAGCCTTCGGAAATTTTCAGATACGCATAGTGACGCGGTGTGAGGCGGATACCCTGCGGCGGCACCAGATCGGTATACGGATCGTGCGGCTTCGGCAGATGCGAGTGCACCGCTTCCATCACTTCCGCGGTCGCATGCGGACCGGTAACGGCGAGCACCTTCGGATGCGTCTCGCGCACCACGTCGCCCTTGGCGCCGAGACAACCGGTGACGATGACTTTGCCGTTTTCTTCCAACGCTTCGCCGATGGCGTCGAGCGATTCTTGCACCGCGCTGTCAATGAAGCCGCAAGTGTTC
>JAHFQD010000074.1 GCA_023266455.1 Candidatus Muproteobacteria bacterium | reverse complement strand
GCCAGTGCCTCGCAACATGCGCGCGCGTCGTCTATCCCCGGATCACCGGTGCCGGCATTGGCGAAACCGGTGTTGATCAACAACGCCCGCGGCGCGTGCTGCAATAAATGATCGCGCGCCACGATGACCGGGGCAGCGCAAAATTTGTTCTTGGTAAACACGGCAGCGGCCTGACTGCCGGACGCGCATTCGATGACGACCAAGTCTTTCCGGTTGGACTTACGAATACCGGCCGTCGTTGTGCCAAGCCGAATGCCCGATACAGGATGAAGCTGCGAAAGCTTTGGAAGGTTCACGCTCATGAGGATTTTGCAAAATCTCTATTATTCGAACGCCGAAAAAAACAACGGCCAGTTTATACTGGCCGTTGTCGGTAGAGCGATTTTTTTATTAACGTCTTTTATCCGTACAACCTAGCACCGAGCAGCGTGTTGGTTGTGGATGGATTCGTTACCACCTGCGCGCCGACGTAATCGTTACCGATGCCGATGCGGACGGGGCCACCGTTATAACTCGGGAACAAGTTAACGGAACCGCCGTTGTCTAGACGGATTGACGTTACGCCGTCACCGATCGGTTCCGCGTTTAACGGCCTAGACACTTTGGTGAAATTGCCGTTTGGTTCTATTTTGAACACGGTCGGCACGTCGGAATCGCCAGAAACGGGGCTGAATACCGTGACCGTGCAGTCTTTCATATTGACCAATACACTGGTCGGAACCTCGCCGCTTCCTTGCAGCGTCATCGTCGCCGCGTCAGGTTGACCATACATGGTCTACATCGTACATCTGTACGCTGGAATCGCCGCTGCGATAAATCTGACCGATTTTCAAATAGGGGTCGATATCGCTGTTTACATAACCACCGCCATCGGGTGCCGGTATGGATCGAGCGGCGCTGTCTGGGATTCGCATGGATACCTCTTAACAAATTAACAAATGGATTTTGAAGGGTGCAAAATACCCAGCGTCGGTTACGAGATCATGACATCGGTTCATCTCTTAAATTTGGCCCTGAAAAAAGCCAAAAAAAACGCCGCTTATTGGGCGGCGTTTTTTACTAGAACCGATTGGCTTAGATCGATCAGTTCAATTTCCCGTGACAATACTTAAATTTCTTCCCGCTTCCGCAGGGGCAAGACTCATTGCGCCCGACCTTGCGTTGTTCGCGGATGACCGGTTTCGCCGCTACCGCGACGTCATCGCTATCGCCGGAAGGTTCCGCCTCGCCACCATCGGCCGAAGGATGCACGAACTCCATACGCGACGGCGCCCGCGGTTGATCCAGGGTTTCAACATCTGCCTCCGTCTGGACTTGTATACGCGCCAACAACGAAATGACTTCGTGACGGATGCGGCCCAACATGGAGGAGAACAGCGCAAACGCTTCGCGCTTATATTCTTCTTTCGGATTCTTTTGCGCGTAACCGCGCAGATGAATACCTTGGCGCAGGTAATCCATCGCCGCCAAATGATCCTTCCACTGTGAATCTAAAACTTGCAGCATCACCGCTTTTTCCAAATGCCGCATGACCGGAACGCCGATATTGGCCGTTTTGTCGGCATACAATTGATCGAACTCCGCAACGATACGCTCTTGCAGCTTCGCTTCGTCCATTCCCGATTCTTGTTCGAGCCATTGCCGGACAGACACCTTTAATCCAAACTCTCGATCGAGTGTTTCTTCCAATCCTTTAACATCCCATTGTTCTTCCAAACTCTGGGGCGGAACGAATTGACCGAGGAGCTCGGTGACAACGTCGTGGCGAATGTTGGTGACGCTATCGGAAATATCTTCGACGTCCATTAACCGATTACGCTGTTCGTAAATGACTTTACGTTGATCGTTGGCGACGTCGTCGTATTCCAATAATTGCTTACGAATATCGAAGTTGCGGCCCTCAACTTTGCGCTGCGCGTTTTCGATCGCCTTCGTCACCCACGGATGTTCGATTGCTTCGCCTTCTTGCATGCCGAGACGCTGCATCAAGCCGGAGAGCCGCTCACTGCCGAAGATGCGCAGCAAATTGTCTTCGAGCGAAAGATAGAAGCGCGACGAACCCGGGTCACCTTGACGACCCGATCGACCGCGCAACTGGTTGTCGATGCGGCGCGATTCGTGGCGTTCGGTGCCGACGACGTGCAACCCCCCAGCGGATACGACTTTACCGTGGCGCTGATTCCAGTCTTCGCGGATGTTCTGTTTTTTCGCGTCCTCGTCGCCAATCTCTTTCAACTCCATTTCGAGATTGCCGCCGAGCACGATATCGGTACCGCGACCGGCCATATTGGTCGCGATCGTCACCGCGCCCGGCCGTCCCGCCTGTGCCACGATCAGCGCTTCGCGTTCGTGTTGTTTCGCATTCAGTACTTGATGCGGAATTTTTTCCTTCGTCAGCAGTTTCGACAACAACTCGGAGGCTTCGATCGAGGTCGTACCAACCAGTACCGGTTGCCCACGCTGATGACAATCTTTAACGTCAGTGATGATGGCCGCGTGCTTTTCGTTCGAGGTGCGGTAAATCTGATCGGCACGATCATCGCGCACCATGTTTCGATGCGTCGGCACCACGACCACTTCGAGTCCGTATATCTGCTGGAACTCGAAAGCCTCGGTATCGGCGGTACCGGTCATACCACCGAGTTTTTGATACAAGCGGAAATAGTTCTGGAAAGTGATGGTCGCGAGTGTTTGATTCTCGTTTTGAATCTTCGCGCCTTCTTTGGCTTCGATCGCTTGATGCAGACCTTCGGACCAACGTCGACCTGTCATCATACGACCGGTAAATTCGTCGATAATAATGACCTCGCCTTCCTTGACGATGTACTCGACCTCACGCTTGTATAACGCGTGCGCACGCAGCGCCGCGTTCACATGGTGCATCAAAATCAGATTCGAAACGTCGTACAAACTCGAACCCGGCGCCAGCAATCCCACCTGCACTAACAGTTTTTCGACATGATCGTGGCCGGTTTCGGTAAGGAACGCCTGGCGTAATTTTTCGTCAACCGTGTAATCACCCGGACCGTTTTCCTGTTCCTGCCGCGCGAGTTTGGGGATGATGGCGTTGATCTTGACGTACAAATCGGTGCTTTCTTCCGCGGGACCCGAGATGATCAGCGGCGTGCGCGCTTCGTCGATCAGGATCGAGTCCACTTCGTCGACGATGGCGTAATGCAATCCGCGTTGTGCGCGGTCTTCCGCGCGAAACGCCATGTTGTCGCGCAAATAATCAAATCCGTATTCGTTATTCGTGCCGTACGTGATGTCGGCCGCATAGGCCTCGCGTTTCACTTGACGGTCTTGGCCAGGTACAACCACACCGACCGACAAACCGAGAAAGTTGTACAACCGTCCCATCCACTCGGCGTCGCGTCGAGCGAGGTAATCGTTCACCGTCACCACATGCACACCGCGGCCGGTTAACGCGTTGAGATAAACAGGCAAGGTCGCGACCAAGGTCTTACCTTCGCCGGTTCTCATCTCCGAGATCTTGCCTTGATGCAGCACCATGCCGCCGATCAACTGCACGTCGAAGTGCCGCATGCCGAGCACGCGCTTCGAAGCCTCGCGCACAACCGCGAATGCTTCGTGTAATAAGTTGTCGAGCGGCTCGCCGTTGGATACGCGCGTTTTAAACTCGGCGGTCTTGGCGCGGAGTTGTTCATCGCTGAGCTTTTGAATGTCCGCCTCAAAGGCGTTGACGCGGATGACGTCCACCTGCAGACGCTTGATCAAGCGCTCATTACGGCTGCCGAAAATCTTAGTCAGAAACTTGGTGATCATGAAACCTTGACGCCCGAGTAAAACCGAAGGGGCGAATTATGGAGGAAATTCGGGGTAACTTGAAGAAGCGAATAACGAATCCGGATTATCGCGGCGTCTCGACGGCTGCCGCCGTTTGCATACCCGCTGCTTGTTTCAAGAAGCGAGAAGGATCCACCGGTTGTCCATTGCGCAGCACTTCGAAGTGCAAATGCGGACCGGTCGAACGACCGCTGCTGCCGATCAACGCGATTTGCTGGCCCTTCTTAATACGGTCGCCCTCTTTCACCATTATCGCGGAGGTATGCGCATAACGCGTCACCAAACCGGATTCATGCATGACTTCCACGACCAGGCCGTAACCGGCCTTCTCGCCGACCCAGCTCACTAGACCTTCCGCGGTAGCGAAAATCGGACCGCCGTAGCGGCCGGTGATGTCGACACCTTCGTGAATCACTTGATGTCCGGTGAATGGATCCATGCGTTCGCCGAAACCCGACGACACCCATCCACCTTCCACCGGCCAGCCTGACGGCGTCACCGACGCGTTCAACTTGCGATCCAACATCAGATTTTCTAGCGCCATCAATCGCGCCTGCGAACGTTCAAGATCGCGCGTCAACGTATCCATATTTTTGATAACGTCGGGAGAACTGACGGTGTCGGAAACATTCTTCTCCGGACCGCCCATCGCGGGCAGCGCGTCGAAATTGAATTCATGCGGATCGAGACCAGCCATATGCGTGAGCCGCGTGCCGAGCGCATTCAGGCGCATGATCTGCGCTTGCAATGCACCTAAGCGCTGGGCCAACGCGTTGAGATGCCGCGTCGCTTCTTCGCGCGCGGCGCTGAACGAAACACGCGACTTCTGGAGTTCATCGCGATAGGTCACGATCGCCATGCCGCCGTCTTGGCGTTCCAGCATTTCATTCACGCGATAGGTAACGAAACCAACGAGGGCGGGGAGTAATAACACGACACTCAACCCAATCGCGATCAGTTGCCGCCCACTAATGCTAGCGGCTATGCGTTTACCGTTGAGCTTGCTCGGAACGAGGATGATATGCATACCGGTTCTGTCGTGGCGTTATTTAGCGCCGCAGCATACCGGCAAAGATGGAATTTTACTACTTAGACGGCGGGGAGCCCGCGGACAAAAGCGATGGGCGGTTCTTCGCTTTCCTGATAGGTAATTAATTCCCAAGCGTCGCGCTCGGCTACTAGTTTTTGCAATAGCTTGTTATTGAGTGAATGACCCGATTTGTGGGCGCTGAAAGCGCCGACCAAAGGTCGTCCCAGCAAGTACAGATCGCCGACGGCGTCCAATACCTTGTGTTTAACGAACTCGTCTTCATAACGCAGTCCGTCGTCGTTCAAAATGCGGTAATCGTCGAGCACGACGGCGTTATCTAATCCGCCTCCGCGCGCCAAACCGGCGGCACGCAGCGCTTCGACTTCCGCCATAAAACCAAACGTACGCGCGCGGCTGATTTCTTTGACGAACGAGGTCGTCGAAAAATCCACCGCCGCCATCTGGCGAGTGTTGCGGAACGTCGGATGATTGAAATCGATTTGGAAACTAACCTTGAATCCTTCGAATGGCTCGAAGCAAGCCCATTTCTCGCCGTCGCGCACTTCTACCTTGCGCTTGATACGGATGAAACGCTTCGGCGCCGTTTGTTCGGCGATACCGGCGGATTGAATAAGGAATACGAACGGACCAGCGCTGCCATCCATGATCGGCACTTCAGCGGCAGTCAGATCGACGTACGCGTTATCGATACCCAGACCCGCGAACGCGGACATAAGATGTTCGATCGTTGATACACGTACGCCGTTCTTTTCAACAGTGGTCGAGAGACGCGTATCGGTAACGTTTTCGGGGCAAGCGCGGATTTCCACCGGCTGCGATAAATCCACGCGACGGAACACGATACCCGTATCGGCTGCAGCCGGTCGAAGCGTCAAATAAACTTTGTCGCCGGTGTGAAGGCCGACGCCAGTCGCGCGAATAACGTTTTTAAGTGTTCTTTGTTTAATCATTGTGTAATAAAAGCGGCTGTCCCTGCTCTGGTGTTGCGTCGCAGATTCGCCAACTCGGCCCCGTTATATCGGTAATGGCCCGGCGGAGCGACATCACCATTCAAATAATTCGTTGTTCCAATCAGTTGCGTTAGTTATTTAAGGACAAAACCCGCATGCTGTCCAGTAAAATTCCTGAAAAAATCAGCAGCTAATTGAAAAAATACAACAACTGACGGATAAACAGCGAAAAATAGCGTGTTTTTTGTCATTTTTACGAAATCGGACCGTACAAAAACCGATGAAACGCGTCCAGCGCCGTCGCAATTCGACGACGGTGCAGCACGATAACAAGCGTGAAAGTTAGACAGACGGGGCTGGAGGGGCGACGAGGTCAACACACAGCGACTCATATCGTCGTCTCGCGTTGGAAAAGCCCTTGCCCCCGTCCTCGCCAACGCGTTACGACATGCCCCATCGTCGCTGATAGCAAAATGGGGCTGCCCCTTACCGCTACATCGCTCGACTAGTCGGCTTGCTTGCGCAAAAACGCCGGGATGTCGAGATAGTCCATACCCGATTCCGCCGTCGCAGTTGCGGCTCCACGTTCGCTGCGCCGGTTACGAATGACGGTCGGCGTGTCGAGCGGTGCGTAATCGGAAGGTCCGGTACCGGTCTTGAGTACTTTGAGCGGCTGCTGCTGTTGTTTGCGCTTATCGGGGCCGATGCCGGTGGCGACGATGGTGACGCGTAATTCTTCGCGCATCTCCGGTTCGATCACGGTACCGACGACCACGGTCGCGTCATCCGAGGCAAACTCTTTCACCGCGTTGCCGACTTCTTCGAACTCGCCGATGGAGATGTCGAGGCCTGCGGTGACGTTCACGAGCAACCCGCGGGCACCGGCGATGTTGATATCTTCCAACAACGGACTCGATACCGCTGCTAACGCCGCTTCACGCGCACGACCTTCGCCTTTGGCCGACGCCGATCCCATCATCGCCATGCCCATCTCCGACATCACCGTGCGTACGTCGGCGAAGTCGACGTTGATCAAGCCGGGACGCGTGATGAGTTCGGCGATGCCTTGCACTGCGTTCTGCAACACTTGGTTCGCTTTACTGAACGCGTCCCGCAACGAAGCGTCGCGGCCAAGCACCGCTACCAACTTTTCATTTGGAATCGTGATGATCGAATCCACAAACTCCGCCAGCTCCTTGATGCCGTGTTCCGCCGTCGCCATGCGCTTTTTGCCTTCGAACGGAAACGGCTTAGTCACAACCGCGACGGTGAGGATGCCCATATCCTTCGCCACCTGCGCGACCACTGGCGCCGCGCCCGTACCGGTGCCGCCGCCCATACCGGCGGTGATGAACACCATGTCCGCGCCCGAGAGCATTTCAGCGATACGCTCGCGATCTTCAACCGCCGCTTGGCGGCCGACGTTCGGATCCGCGCCGCATCCCAAACCCTTGGTCAGATTCGCGCCGAGCTGCAAGATGGTCCGGGTCTGCGAACGCTTGAGCGCCTGCGAATCGGTGTTGGCGACAATGAACTCTACGCCGTCAATATTCGCGCTCACCATGTGGTCAACGGCGTTACCGCCGCCACCGCCCACGCCTATTACTTTGATCACGGCCTGCTGACCGTAGGTATCCATTAGTTCGAACATGTCTATCTCCTATGCAAAGTTAAATCTGTCAAAAATTGCCCTGGAACCAACTCTTCATCCGTCCCACGACTCCCTTCAATCCTTTTGTGTCATGCGAGTGACGTGTGTAAATACCCCCGTCGCGAAACTTAGCGCCGTACAACACCAAACCGACGCCGGTCGCGAAAATCGGGTTTTGTACAACACCTTTAAGCCCACCCACGTACTGCGGCACACCGAGCCGCACCGGCATGTGGAACACTTCTTCCGCCAGATCCACCGTGCCTTCCATCTTCGAGCTGCCGCCGGTCAGCACGATGCCGCTGCCGATGACGTCCTCGAAGCCGCTGCGTCGCAGCTCAGCTTGCACTAATCCAAAAAGTTCTTCGATGCGCGGCTCGATCACTTCGGCCAATGTCTGCCGCGTCAATTTGCGCGGCGGACGATCGCCGACGCTTGGGACTTCGATGGTCTCTTCGCGATGTGCCAATTGCGTCAGCGCGCAGCCGAATTTTTTCTTGATCTCTTCCGCATTCGGCGTCGGCGTGCGCAACGCCACCGCGATGTCGTTCGTCACTTGATCGCCGGCAATGGGAATCACGGCGGTGTGGCGAATCGCGCCTTCGGTGTACACGGAGATGTCCGTGGTGCCGCCGCCG
>JAHFQD010000383.1 GCA_023266455.1 Candidatus Muproteobacteria bacterium | reverse complement strand
CGCCCGACAGAACAATCTGAAGGGATTCGACCTCGATCTCCCCCTGCACGAGCTTATCGTGGTCACCGGGGTATCCGGCTCCGGCAAGTCGTCCCTCGCGTTCGACACGATCTACGCCGAGGGACAGCGGCGCTACGTCGAGACGTTCTCTCCCTATGCGCGTCAGTTCTTAGAACGCATGGACAAACCGGCGGCCGAGCGTATCGACGGCATCCCGCCGGCGATTGCCATCGACCAGACGAACCCGGTACGCACCTCGCGCTCGACCGTCGGCACCATGACGGAGCTGAACGACCATCTGAAGCTGCTGTTCGCACGCGCGGCGACGCTGTACTGCTGCGGCTGTGGCAACGCCGTGCGGCGCGATACGTCGGATAGCATCGCCGACGAGTTATTCGCCCGTGCCGGCGACGAAACCTCGCTGCTGATCACCTTTTCCGTAACGGTGCCGGAAAACTTTGGCGAAGAAGAAATAAAAGGTTTCCTGGCGCAGCAAGGCTACACACGTATTCATCGGCGCTCGGGTTCGCAATTGGAAGTGATCCAAGATCGTATGCGGTTGAACGCCGACAATCGTCCACGCCTGATCGAAGATTTAGAAGCGGCGCTCAAACATGGACGCGGACGAGTCACTATTCATCCGCTCGGCGAAGAAACTCTCGCATACGATAAGGATACGAAACGAGCAAAGACCTCCGCCGCTTGGCGCTTCTCGTCGACGCTCCACTGCGCCGAATGCAATATTGACTACCGCGACCCGCTGCCCAATTTCTTTTCCTTTAATTCGCCGATCGGTGCTTGCGACACCTGCCGCGGCTTTGGGCGCACCATCGGCGTCGACTACGGCCTCGTCATCCCCGACGAATCGAAATCGCTGCGCGGCGGCGCAGTGAAACCTTGGCAGACGGCGTCGAACAAAGAATGTCAGGACGACTTGCTGCGCTTCGCCAAGAAACGCGGCGTACCGATCGACACGCCATGGCGCGAACTGAAGGCGCAGCACCGTCGCTGGGTTATCGAAGGCGAAGGTTCGTGGGAAGACGGCAAATGGTACGGCGTCGAGCGCTTTTTCAAATGGCTCGAAGGACGCGCGTACAAAATGCATATTCGCGTGTTGCTGTCGAAGTACCGCGCGTACACGCCCTGCTCCGCTTGCCGTGGCGCGCGGCTCAAACCCGAAGCCTTGCTATGGCGCTTGGGCACGAAATCCAATGCCGATGGCGTACTCGCGCCGGAAAAACGCTTCCGTGCGACCGACACGAAATTCGACGACGCCACATTAGCGTCGCTGCCGGGACTCAATATCCACGATCTCGTGTCACTACCGATCGAGCACACGCACACGTTTTTCCAAACGCTGCCGCTACCGGCGCCGCTCGACGAAGCCACCGACTTGCTGCTCGGCGAAATCCGCGGACGCTTCGGCTACCTGCTCGAAGTCGGCCTGGGATATCTGACGCTCGATCGCCAATCGCGCACGCTGTCCGGCGGTGAAGTGCAGCGCATCAATTTAACCACCGCGCTCGGGACCTCATTGGTAAACACGCTGTTCGTGCTCGACGAACCCTCGATCGGACTGCACGCGCGCGACATACAGCGCGTGGTGCACGTGCTGCACAAGCTACGCGACGCCGGCAACACGCTGCTGGTGGTAGAGCACGATCCGCAAGTAATGCTGGCGGCGGACCGGTTGCTCGACATCGGTCCCGGACCGGGCGAGCACGGCGGCGAGGTCGTGTTCTTCGGCACGCCGGCTGAACTGAAGCATTCGCCGCGCTCGCTCACAGCGCAGTATTTAAGCGGCAAAAAATCGATCGCCGCGCACCGCGCACCGAAACCGGCCGCGGATACTTATATAGAGATTCTGGGCGCCGCGGAAAACAACTTAAAGAACGTCGACGCGCGCATTCCGTTGAACCGGTTGGTGTGTATCACTGGCGTCTCGGGCTCGGGCAAAAGCACGCTGATTCAAGACGTACTTTATAAAGCGCTGGTCAAACTCAAAGGACGGCCGAAAGACACGCCGGGCCAACACCGCGCGATTCACGGACACGAACGCATCGAAGACATCGTGCTGGTCGATCAATCGCCCATCGGCAAAACCGCGCGCTCGAATCCCGCGAGCTATGTCGGCGCCTGGGACGCGATTCGTAAACTCTTCGCCGCCGAACCAGCGGCGCAGGAACGCCGCTACACGCCAAGCACGTTTTCCTTCAACGCCGGCAACGGCCGCTGCCCGACGTGCAACGGTTCCGGCTTCGAGCACGTCGAGATGCAATTTCTTTCCGACGTGTACGTGCGCTGCCCCGATTGCGATGGCAAACGTTTCCGCGCCGAAGTATTAGACGTAAAGCTACTTCCCAAAAATCAGACTCAGCCGAAATCCATCGCCGACATGCTCGACATGACCGTTTCCGAGGCAACCGCTTATTTCGCAGACCACGCGGACGTGCGACGCGGATTAGAACCGCTGACAGCGGTCGGGTTGTCTTATTTGAAACTCGGACAACCAGTACCGACGCTCTCGGGCGGCGAAGCGCAGCGCTTGAAACTCG
>JAHFQD010000073.1 GCA_023266455.1 Candidatus Muproteobacteria bacterium | reverse complement strand
CAGATAATCGTGACACCGTGCAATCCCATATAGAACACCAACGTCTGCCGCGGCTGCGCTAACGCGCTCCAATTGAGATCGACGGTGCCATCTTTCAAATGCCCCGCGGCAAACACGACCGAGTGTGCGTAATCGCGATGCGTAAGTGGAATACCGGCGTAGGCCGCGCAGCCCGCCGCCGCCGTAATGCCTGGGACGACTTGGAATGGAATGCCTTCGGCCATAAGCGATTCGATCTCCTCGCCGCCGCGACCGAAGATGAACGGGTCGCCGCCCTTCAAGCGCACGACGCGTTTACCTTCGCGCGCGAGACGCACGAGCAAACCGTTGATCGTTTCCTGCGGCAACACATGTTTGTCGCGTTCCTTGCCGGCATAGATGCGTAGCGCTTCGCGCCGCACCAAATCGAGTACTTGTGGCGAGACAAGCCGATCGTAGACCACGACGTCCGCCTGTTGCATCAAGCGTAACGCGCGGAACGTCAGCAAATCCGGATCGCCAGGGCCACCGCCGATGAGATAGACCTCGCCGACCGTCGTCGCTTTCGATTGGCTGGCGGCGAGTAAGGCGTCCATTTCTTGTCGGGCCGCGTCTTCCTTACCGGAAAAAACCAATTCTGCGATTCGACCTTCTAGAACGTTCTCCCAGAATGCTCGCCGAGACATCGGCTGCACGAGACGCTGTTTGACGCGCTCGCGAAATTCACCCGCCAGACGCGCCAAGCGTCCAAAACTAGAGGGGATCAACGTCTCAAGCCGAGCGCGTAATAGACGCGATAACACCGGCGAAGTACCGCTGCTAGACACGGCGATGATGACCGGCGACCGATCGACAATGGACGGTAGGATGAAACTACAAAGTTCCGGACGATCGACTACGTTCACCGGCAGTTGGCGCGCCACGGCGGCGGCATGCACGCGCCGATTGATCGCCTCATCGTCGGTCGCGGCGATTACTAATGCGGCACCGTCGAGAACGCTCTCTTCGAACCGACCCTCGATATGACGGACTTCCTTGGCGTTTACCAACTCCGTCATCGCCTCTCCGATCGTTGGCGCCTGTACCGTCACTCGCGCCCCTGCCAGCCGTAACAGCGACGCTTTACGTGCGGCGACATCGCCGCCACCGATGACGACGGCATGGCGTTCTTTGACGTTCAGAAAGATCGGTAAAAAATCCATAACTTTTTACATTAAATACAATGTATTAAATATTCTTCTTAAGATATTTATTATATAAAAATAGATCAATTATCTGGCAATGACTCGATTTCGACCTGCCTGTTTCGCTTGGTACATACGTTCGTCCGCCAAATCGACCAACGCTTTCCAATTCTGGATGCCATCGACCATCCGCTCCGCAACGCCGATACTCATTGTCAGCGGCGTTGCCTCGGGTCGGGTTCCGAATCCCGTCTCTCTCAGGCGTTCCAACGCTACGACCGCGCCGGCCATATCTATATTCGGCATGAGCAGAATAAATTCCTCCCCACCCCAGCGAATCAATATATCCACGGTACGCAATTGATCGAGGACTTTTTTAGCCACATGGGTCAGCACTTCATCACCGGCCTGATGGCCATATTGATCGTTAACGCGTTTGAAGAAATCGATATCGAGAAACGCCACAGATAGCGGCGTTTTGTTACGCAGCGCGAATTTGAACTGTAACCCCATCAACTCTTCCCCGCTCTGGCGCGAGAAACAGCCCGTTAACGGATCTCGCACCGCCTGACGTACCAACACGATGGCGAAACCGAGCTGACTGATGCTTGCCAGCGTAGAAACGGCGCTGGTCAGGCAGAGTAGCCAGTAAATACCCATCATCGACGGCCATGCGAGCGTGAGATTGTGCGGTAGCGTACTCACCGCTTTCGCTAGTAGGACAAATAGCGTTAACACTGCGCATTCGAGCACGGTCAACGGGAAAATCGCCATACCGGCGAGCAAGAGAAACGGTAGAAATACATGCGTATCGACCACCGCGCGCGCAAAACCGCTGAGCGCGTGCCCTTGAAGCACAAAGGTCGTATACAGGAAAAACAGTACCGGTATAGCGAACAAGGTCATCAAGACGTGTTCGGCGCGGCATGATTGACCGGAGCGATAACATCCTAAAACGATGCCGACGAATCCAAGCGTGGCCGCCAAGCGCGCCCACATCAACGCCAACCATAATTCGTGATCGAATGAGAGATACTCTACGATCGTCCACAACGGCGTTAACACGGCGAATGCGACCGCCACGAGCAACGCGCGCGAGCGGATCATTTCCGCGCGTCGCGACGCCAATAACGCACCATGTCCTCGCGGAGAAACTAACCAAAACAGCCTCTCACCGGCCAAACTGCCGAACGAGTAAATGGTAAGTTTTTTGTATAACGCGTTTAAAAAATCGGTAGTCACCTGCAGAATCATACTGTTATTTGCCTAAGAAAACCGCGTGCAATAAAAAAGGGTCGCGATGAGCAGCCCTTTTCCATGGCAAACGAAACAGTCGTCGGGATTAGAAAATCTCTTCCACCAATAACGGCCGCTCGTGTAAATAGGCGGTGGTACGGCGCTTGGCTTCGATATCCGCGTAGATCGCCTGCGCTTCGTCGGCAGAAAGTCCGAGACGACGACCGAGATCCGCGGCGTCGACCTTATGATTGTAAGCCCACAACGCCACGTCCATCTTCTCGTACGGCAGCGAGAAATAAAATTCGTCCTGCCCCTGGCTCATGCTGTAGGTGTCCGTCGTCGGTTTAGCGTTGCAAACTTCCTCGGGAAGCTTCAGATGATTCGCCAGCGCGTAAACCTGGGTCTTATACAAATGCGCGATGGGCTTGATATCGGCGGAACCATCGCCGTTCTTCACGAAGAAACCTTGATCGTACTCCAATCGATTCGGTGTACCGATGACCGCGTAGTTCAGACGGTCCGCGTGAAAATACTCTAACGTTTTGCGGATGCGTTGTTTGAAATTCGTCGCTCCCACGATTTCGAGATATTCCTTCGGCGGTAGGCGTTGCTCCATGATTTCCCCGCTCGGCGACTGCACCACCAATTTGAAATAATGTAGTTTGCCGCCCATGCCGCTGGCGATGATGATTTTACTTTTCCAGTTCACATCGTATTTCGGAAATATCGCGCGCATGGCGTCGTCGCGGCGCTTATAACAACCGATCGCTTCCAACGTCGGCGCGATGTTCTCGACGACGAAATCAATGCCAACGGTTTCAGCCACCTGACGACCCAGACGCGTGCTGTTACTCGACGAATCGGTCTCCGGCAACAGCAAGCCGAAAGTTCGTTGCCGACCGAAAGCGCGCGCGGCAAGCGCGGCGCAGACGGCGCTGTCGACACCACCGGAAATGGCGATGATGACGCCGCGGCGTCCGAGACGTTTTACCGTTTCGACCATCCACGCGGCGATGCGTTGCGTTTCCGCTTCGCAGTCGAGCGCCAATATATCGGAATTGATTTTTGTGTCTGCGTTCATATTGTCCACCGTCTACGGTTTAGCGACGTCGTTGACGCTCATCGACTCGCGAATAAATAACGCGTCCACCAACATCGTGGACAAGATACCGACGAAAGCCATGTTGTCGGCAAAGCCAATCGCACGACCCGTGCGGCATTTTTCCATAAGCTTAGTAACCGCTTGCGGTTCGAAATACCCCGCGCGCCGCACCGAATCCGGCTGCAACAACTCGGCGACATATTCCGCCGGTTTGCCGTCGCGGAAAAAACTTTGACTGTCGGGTGCACGATAAGGCTGTTTGCTACGTTGGCGGATACTTTCCGGTAGTAACCCGCGCATCGCTTGCTTGAGAATATATTTTTCCGTAAGTCCGCGAATTTTATAGCGTGCGGGCAAACGGTTGGCGAATTCAATGACGCGATGATCGAGGAACGGAAAGCGCCCTTCGATCGAATTCGCCATCGCCACGCGATCGCCTTGAGAGCACAGCAAATAACCGGACATTAACGTATGCGCTTCGACGTATTGATCGCGACCCATCGGAGAGAATTGCGCCACTTCCGGCGGCAGCCAGGACTCGATCGCGTCGTATGCGTCCCAACCTTCGAGCGCCTGCGAGAAATCGGCGCTGAAGAACTGCCAGATACGCTGCGTCGTCGTCCAGCGCGGAATATGCGCGAAGAACGGACGTTGCTCGTGCTCCATACCTTCTTTAAAAAACCGCTGCGTGAACGCGCGGCTGGAAGCAGGCGAATGTTTCAAGTAAGGATAGAGGCGTTCTAAAATTCGTGGGCGCCATTTTGATTCGGGATTTCTAGCCCAAAATCGGCGAATCTTGGCTTCTTTAAATAAATCGTATCCACCGAACACTTCGTCGGCGCCCTCGCCCGTTAGGACGACTTTGTAGCCTTCGGCGCGAACGCGTTCCGACAACAACATCAGCGGCGTCGGCGCGGTGCGAACGATGGGCGATTCGGTGTGCCAGATCGTGCGCGGGAACGCGGCGCAAATGTCTTCGGCCTTGCATTGCACCGAAGTGTGCTGCGTACCGAGATAGCGCACCAGCTCTTGTTGATATCCGCTCTCGTCGAACTCGCTGTCTTCGAAGGTAATCGAGAACGTGCGCAGCGGCGTGTCGGTGTAATTCTTAATTAGCGTGGTGATGATCGATGAATCGAGCCCGCCGCTCAGGTAAGCGCCGACCGGTACATCGGCGCGCAGCTGTAGCCGCACCGCATCCACCAACAACGCACGCAACTCTTCGGCACAATCTTCAACCGAGCGCTCGGAAAGCTTGTCGGCGAAAGACCAATCCCAATAACGCACCATGCGCGAGCCGCCTTCTTCGACCACCAGCAGATGCCCCGGTGGCAGGCTGCGGACGTCTCCAAAGATCGAGTGTGGCGCTAACGGCGACCAATAAGTAAAAATTTCGCCGAGCGCGACCGGGTTGAGCCGACGCACAACGTCGGGACAGGCGTACAACGCTTTGACTTCGGAGGCGAACAACAGTCGCTCCGACGCGCGCGTGTAGAAAAGCGGACGGATACCCGTACGGTCGCGCGCCAAAATCAAACGCTGACGACGTGAGTCCCATAACGCGATGGCGAATTGGCCATTGAGATGGCGAACGAAATCGATGTCATATTGTTCGTACAGATGAACGATGACTTCCGTATCCGAATGGGTATAAAAGCGATGTCCCTGCGCCTCCAGCGTCGCGCGCAACTCGAGATAATTAAAAATCTCGCCGTTGAACACGACCCACACCGTTTTATCTTCGTTATGAATCGGCTGATTGCCGCCGGCAAGATCAATGATGCTCAGCCGCGCGTGCGCTAAGCCGATAGGACCGTCGCAGTGAAAACCGGTGTCGTCCGGCCCGCGATGATGCAAGCGTTTGATCATCGCACTCAACTCCGCCGGTTCGGGGGATCGAGCGGGAGCGAAGCCGAGTATGCCGGCGATGCCGCACATGATTATTCGGCGGCCTGGTTACTTGTCGCCGGAACGCGACTGCAGCGCCTTGGCAATGTCTCGCAATATCGATTCGATGCTGGCCATGCGGTCGGACATCTTCGTCACCGCTGGCGTCAGCGAATCGAGTTGATTCAAACGCGCGCTCACATTGGCAAGCGTCCGCGCTTGCTCCGCGCTAGCGGCGCCGTTGCTGCCGCGCGCGTTTTTAGCGGACTTAGCGCCCGCGCGGTCCGCATAGAGCGGCCATTGCAATTCTTCGACCGCTTCTTTGAGCACCGCGTCGGTCACGCGTTCCGCGCGATCGGCATAGGCGCAAGTCAGCGCGGTATCGCACAAGGTATTGATCATGCGCGGCACGCCGCCGGTGTATTTATAAACCAGCGAAATGGTATTAGCCGCGAAGAGTTCTCCACCGACACCGGCGACTTTCAGACGATGCGATATGTAGTCCGCGGTTTCGTCTTGCGACAGCGATTTAAGATGAAACCGCAAACGCACGCGTTGCAGCAATTGCTCCATCTCCGGCGATTCGAGCAACTGATTCAGCGGCGGCTGCCCGACGAGAATCACGTGCAGAATTTTCTCTTTCTGCGTCTCCAACCCAGACAACATGCGAATTTCTTCGAGCACTTTGAAAGTTAAGTTGTGCGCGTCGTCGACGATCAGCACCAGCTGTTTGCACTTGAGAAAGTTCTCGATCAAGAAAGTGTTGAGCATATCGATCAGCTCCACTTTCTTGGCGTTGAACGGATTTAAACCGAACTCGACCAGCATCGCCTGTAGCAATTCGACTTCGTCGAGTTGCGTTTGGAATACTTTAGCGACGAGCACGTTCTCATCGTCGAGTTCGGATATTAATTTTTGAATCAGCGTGGTTTTACCGCAACCGATCTCACCGGTGACGACCACGAAGCCTTCGCGGTTCCACACGGTGTAATCCATATACGCTTTGGCGCGCGCATGCGCCGGACTCATGAAAAGGAATTCGGTGTCCGGCGTGAGCCGAAACGGAAATTCACGTAATTTGAAATGCTCTAGGTACATGGCAATTCGTCCAGATTATCTGCCCGCAGGCGAGTATAAAGGGCCGCTCGAATAGTAAATACCGAGCAAAAAACGCCGATCGACGTATTCCCGTGTCGGATCGGTGCTAGAACGCGCAATCCGGCTGCCTTCAACCGCGGCGCTCAAGGTGCGCGAGATGCGATAACGCAACCGTAATCCCAAGGTCCGGTCGTCGTCCTCGCGAACGATGTCCGTAAATTTCGTATTCATGGTTTCGCCGAACAGCGTCGTCGTCACGATCCCGCCGGGATTATGGGAAATCTCGAGACGACCGCCGCGTTCGCGGCGATCTTGATCGGTCAATTGATAATCGTAATCGCGACCGAAAATCCGCCACTGTGTCGACCAATCCGAGCCGTTGGTGAGAAAAAATGCTTCTGCACGTCGCGCTTCGAATACATCCGCGGAGGCCACCGGCACCGCCGTCGACACCGCCGGCGTGGGTGTCGGGCTCGCGGGATTGGTGAGCGTCGACAATACTACCGTTCCCGCATCCTCGAATTGCCGAGCGGCGATCAGGCCGATACTCGACGTCGTGCTGATTCGATGCGTTACGGTTACGCGTTCGAGCGGTCCTTCTAAATCCAAGCCGCGATCGCGATCCACTTCGGTCTGGCCGTAATCGATAGTCCACTGCGTCGGATCGCGACGCGATTCCAAGCGAATGAATCTTTCAGTACGCGTGTAGTCGATGTTAGCGACATCGTTGTCGTAATCCACTTTCTCGGCTTCGTAGTTCAACGACGCCGTCGTCGACGGATTGACCGCATACAACCAACGCCCCAGACCGCTCACGCGATCGTTATCGCCGGTGCCGACACCGCTGAAGGTTTCTTTACCGGCGCGCGCGCCGACTTGGAGCGTATTGCCGCCACCAAAGCGGAAATACACGTCTGGACCGGTTCGGAACACGTTGACGTTGGTAAGATTGTTCGGCGTATCCGCAAGACGAATATCCTCCACCGCTTGCGTCCGGCGTTCCTCCACCGTCCACGTCAACTGCTGCGGCGAAATCGTCCACACCGCGGAGGCATCGATTAAATAGCGCGTATCATCGTCGAGAGTATCTTGCTGGTAATAACGCATCTCCGCTTGACCCATGATATGCGCCGCCAACTCCGGGCCATTGTCTTGGTACGCGGCGCCGGCCAGCAAGGTGTGAATCAAGTCGCCACGCTCGTTCGTCGCCACGCGCGAAATATTGCTCGTGTGCTCGGCGCTATAACCGAATCCATAAGCGAATTCCGCGGCGTCGGTTTTCACCGTCGCCGCGCCACTTATGATTAAACCCGCTAAAACCGCCTTCCCAGAGAGACTACCGAACCGCTTGTTATCGTTCTTCATGCCGCTTTGGTCTTTTTGTTTCTCGCTAAACCAAGGATTAAACGACCCAGAGATACGAACGGCTCGACGAATATTTGCTTCCACGACTGGAGCGGTACCCGAGGTTCGTCGTTGAATACCACGCCCAACAACTTATTGGCGTCGATCGCTTTGATGCAATCGCCAATCTGCGAATCCGTAACCTTACCGTACGGTACGACGAGCAATACGTAATCGCACTACTCCGTCAGAATCCGCGTATCGGCCGATTCCGT
>JAHFQD010000072.1 GCA_023266455.1 Candidatus Muproteobacteria bacterium | reverse complement strand
TGGGCATGCGCATCGCGTTATTGCTGGCGGATCGGAAAGACGCCCTGAACCTTGCGCCTAAAACCGGACTGATGTCCGACGATTTCAGTGCCGATTTAGCGCGCGCCGTTTACGACGGCGCCGATCCGTCCGTCTTCGATCGCATCGCCTATTTGCCGTTACGAGCGCCGATGCGGATGCGAGGCGTGATGGTTGCGACGCCTTGCTTGGAAAACGATGAAGAATATACGAGCCATCGTCGATTGCTCGAAACCGTCGCGTCGATGATCGCTATCGTGGTCGAGCGTATTCATTACGTCGAGGTGGCGGGCGAAGCCTTGCTGACGATCGAGTCGGAGCGTCTGAGAAACACCATATTGTCAGCGCTCTCGCACGATTTGCGCACGCCGCTGACGGCCTTGGTCGGCCTCGCCGATACCCTGACTGTTGCTAAGCCGCCGCTTCCTCAACCGCAGCAGCGGATGGCGGAAACGATTCGGGATCAATCGCTGCGTATGAGTAATCTCGTACACAACCTGCTGGATATGGCGCGTCTGAATGCGGGCACCGTGAAATTGCGTAAGGAGTGGCAGCCGCTGGAAGAGGTTGTCGGCAGTAGTCTCAAGAGTGTCGAAATGATTCTCCATGGGCGCACGGTGACGACTCACTTGCCCGCCGATCTTCCGCTGCTCGAGTTGGATGCGGTATTGATCGAACGCGTATTGGTTAACTTGCTCGATAACGCCGCGAAGTATTCCTCCGCGACCGGCGAGATCGCCATCGGTGCTCATCGTGCAGGCGAATTCGTCGAAGTGTCGGTAGCGGATGAAGGTTCGGGGTTATCGCCTGGCGCTGAAATGCGCATCTTTGAAAAATTCGTCCGTGGCGACTCGGAGTCGGGAACGCCAGGCGTCGGATTAGGGTTAGCGATTTGCCGCGCGGTTGTCGAGACGCACGGTGGAACGATTCGAGCAAAGAACCGCGCAAGTCGCGGCGCGGAATTTATTTTCACCTTGCCTATTGGGAATCCCCCGCGCATCGATGAGGCTGTTATCGAACGGTTTGAGCGGAGCAATCCATGAATGCCTCTGCCTCGGTCATCGTCGTTATCGAAGACGAAAAAGAGATTCGTCATTTTGTGTCCGCGGCGTTAGAGCAAGAAGGTTGGCGCGTGCACCAAGCGCAAACCGCCGCACAGGGGAGGGCGCAAGCCGAGACGCTGAAACCCGATCTCGTCATTCTCGATCTTGGATTGCCCGACAAAGACGGCGTCGAGCTCATTCGTGAGCTGCGCCAGTGGTCCAGCGTCCCGGTGATCGTTTTATCCGCGCGCTCGTCCGAACCGGAAAAAATCGAAGCGCTCGACGCTGGCGCCGACGACTACCTCACGAAACCCTTCGGCGTTGGCGAATTACTGGCGCGTGTACGCGCGGGATTGCGGCGACATGCACCGTTGTCCGAAGAGGGCACGCCATTTTTTATTTTTGGCGACGTTCGCGTCGATTTTTCACGGCGATTGGTGGAACGCGCCGGACAGAATTTGCATTTGACCAAAACGGAATATCGCCTGTTGTCGGTTTTAATAACCAACGCCGAGAAAGTGCTGACACATCGTCAACTAATGAAAGAGGTCTGGGGACCTTCTTTTCTAGATCACGGCCATTACTTGCGCATCTATATCGGACACCTACGACAGAAGCTCGAAGACGATCCCACGCGACCGCGGCATATCTTGACGGAAACGGGTGTTGGGTACCGTTTTTGTTTTGAACCTCACTAACTATATCGATGACCATGATTGAATCTGACAAACGCACCAAAGCCCGTATCGCCACCTTAGCGTTAGCAGCGCTAGGTGTGGTTTATGGCGATATCGGCACCAGCCCGCTGTACGCGATTAAAGAAGTATTTTCGAATCCGCATCACCCATTACCGATTACGCCGGACAACGTGTTAGGTGTGCTGTCATTAGTATTTTGGACGCTGGCGATCGTGGTCTCGTTTAAATACGTCATCCTCATCATGCGCGCTGATAACAAAGGCGAGGGCGGCATCATGGCTTTGATGGCCTTGGTGTTAACACAGGGTGCGATTAGTCCCAAGACCAAAAGAATCGCATTGTTTTTCGGATTATTCGGCGCGGCATTGTTTTACGGCGATGGCGTAATTACGCCTGCGATTTCAGTTTTGTCAGCCGTCGAAGGATTGGAGATCGTCACACCGGCGCTGGCGACCTATGTGGTTCCGCTTACGATCGCGATTCTGATCGGCCTCTTCATGATCCAGAAACATGGCACGGCCAAGGTCGGCATTTCATTCGGACCTATTACGGCGGCGTGGTTCATTGTCATTGCGGCCTTGGGTATCGTTCAGATCGCGGACAATCCGCAAATATTGCGCGCGTTGCTGCCGGGATATGCGGTTGGCTTCTTAATCGCGAATCCTGTTCTCGGCTGTCTTTCATTAGGCGCGGTCTTCCTTGTCGTCACCGGCGCGGAAGCGCTCTACGCCGACATGGGCCACTTCGGCCGCACACCGATTCGCCTCGCGTGGTTTGGCTTGGTGCTCCCATCGCTGTTGTTGAATTACTTCGGTCAAGGCGCGTTATTGTTGAAGGATCCGACCACGATCCAGAATCCGTTTTATTTGATGGCGCCGTCGTGGGCGTTATATCCGCTGCTGGCGTTGGCGACGGCGGCGACTGTTATCGCCTCGCAGGCAGTAATCTCCGGCGTGTATTCGATTACGCATCAGGCGATCCAACTCGGCTACACACCGCGTCTCGAAGTCCAACACACCTCAAGCGCCGAAATAGGGCAGATTTATTTGCCGAGCATTACTTGGACCTTATTGATTTCGATCATCGTGTTGGTACTGGCGTTTAAATCCTCGACCGATCTCGCGGCGGCGTATGGCATCGCGGTGACGGGAACGATGATCATCACGACGGCGTTTGCATATTTGGTCGCGCGCTATGAGTGGGGCTGGGGCAAAGCGAAATCGGCCATCATCTTCGGCGCGTTGTTGCTAATCGATCTCGTGTTCCTGGCCGCGAACTCGGCCAAGATCGAGGACGGTGGCTGGTTCCCACTGGTGTTCGGCCTCGGTGTATTTACCTTGCTCGTCACCTGGAAACGCGGCCGCGAATTACTCGACCGCCAATTGGACGACGGCGCCATGCCGTTGCAGGCGTTCATCGAATCGATCGAAAAATCCTCCGTCTCCGCAGTGCCTGGTACCGCGGTATTCATGACCACGCAGCGAGATCACGCACCGCACGCGTTATTGCACTGCCTCAAACACATCAAAGCGCTGCACGAACATGTCGCCTTGGTCTCGGTTTCTTTCCTGCCGATTCCACGCGTAGACGAGACTCAACGCGTCGCCGTCGAACGGTTGAGCAAACGGTTCTTTCGCGTGGAAATCCGCGTCGGTTTTATGGAAGAACCCGATGTTCCCGCGGCGCTTAAGTTGTGCGGTGAGAAGGATTTATCTTTCGAGCCGATGCAAACCTCGTTTTTCCTTGGCCGAGAGACGATTCTGCTCGGACGCCGCGAAGGCATGGCGTCATGGCGGAAAAAATTATTCGTCGGAATGTTCCGCAATGCGGGCAGTGCGTCCGCGTATCTCAAAATTCCCCCGAATCGGGTCATGGAGCTTGGCGCACAATTCGTTTTATGAACGGATGCCGCGTGCTGCTTTCGCGACTTTTAAATAATTTGCCAAGGCTTTGGGCAGGTGTTTTTCAATGTCGCCGAAATGCAAATGCGGAAACCGCGCATCTAACAACTCTTTAACCGCCTGTGCTTGCAGTTTATCTCGCCGCGCTTTCGGCGGTTTGCGATTGCGTAGTTCGGACATCCAAAATTTATGCAGCACGAAGATCCGTGGATCGGGGCAGATGATGCGCGCGGGGTAACCGTCGTCGGCGATAACCGTTTGCTCGAAACGTTCGCAATCGAGCAACCATTGTTGGCCTTCCAATTCCATCGGGTCGATTTTATCGGCGCTGGTCATGCGGTCGGTCTGCGCGCCGATGGGTTTGAGTAAGTCGACTAAATACGCATCTCGATTCACCGCTTGAAAAGTCAGCTCTTCGTTGCGCGTGAAAGTTTTGTCGATAGATTTCAGCAAACCTAAGAAACCGTCGGGCTCGATGCGGTCGCGTGCACCGAGCTCGATGGATTGTCGTGCTTCCCATAACAGATCGAGATCGCGAGTCGCGGTGTAGTCGGGGAAAAATTGGCAACCAGCGGCGGCTTCGTAGGCGAAGAGAGCGTTGGTGCCGACGACGATCAGCGAAGAGCCAAGCAACTCGCGATCATCTATCTCGCGAACGATCTTGGCGGCGGTGGTCGGCAACCGACGCAGGCGATACGCGCGCGTGGCGATGGAATATTCTTTTAGCCGTTCTTTAAAGCCATCGATTAAATCGGCGAGGCGTTGTTTTTCGGCATCGAATTGAGACTTCTGACTTTCGGTTTCCGGCGATCGTCGTCCGAGTCCTTTGCCGGTTCCGCCGGAACGATCGAAGGCGTGAAACAGATATTCTTTCCCCGAGACTTTTTTCCAGAGCATCCATCCTGGATAGCGGTGCAGTTGTTTCGCGGCATCGAGATAAGCGCCGTAGACCTGTTCGATGTCGACGAACAGTTTCTGCTGATTGCCGGATAAATCGGTGAAAGTAGCCATTTTCAATCAAAAATAGAAAAATGAAGAATTGATTGAAAATATAGGACGACAGCATCGGTTTTTCAATCAAATAATGAAATTTAATAAATTGATTGAAAATGCTTTATTGCCCAGAGAAACCCAGATCCAACCCGCCATGACGCTCGACACGATAATGAGAATTGTTATCATTAACATCAACACCCAGTAGTCGCCAGCCAGCCAACTCGCCTTATCCATCGCTAGCCAGCCACACCAGCCACACCAGCCACTTCGTGCGCGCTTGCGATGCGACATTCAGGACCGTTTGTTGTCCCGCATAGCCAGCCTAATTTTTTAGAGGATTGTTTATGTCTCGTTATACGGGCCCTCGCTTACGGATTAACGCCCCGGCAGCGATACGTCGACGGTCTTTCCGCCATAACCGTGCTTTTGGTCACGCGCCTGGATCACGACGGTACGAACGCCGGCAGGAATGGCGACGCCGTATAAATCCCGTGTAAACGGTTGTTCGGTCTCGTGGTCGTGGAGCAGCTGGCGTTCGCCATAGACGTGGCCGTTTTTGTCCAGCACACGGAAAGCGTCCGCATAGCGTTGCGGCGTGTCGTAGGGAGAAGAAATGGTAACGTCGAAATCGAACTTGTCCGCGCCACGTGCCTGGACGTCGGCGGCGACGACGTCCGGATAGCGCTGGTTCGTATCCTTAGCGGATTGCACCGCCATCGGAATCGCCATGACGACGAAGATCAACGTTGGTAAGAGAACGCGTTTCATGAGTCGCCTCGTCACGGTTTCGCTGTCGCAAACCATACACCATGAGCGCGACGATCAACACGTTGACCGTCAGCGTACCGATCGCGAGCCAAGTGGAGTGATGCAGCAGCGAATGTATTTCGAAAGGAATGTAGATACCGCCACTCAAAGCCGCCAACCATTCCGCTCAGCGCTTCTCGGTCCAAAGACCATAAGCCTCGATGAACCGAACCAGCGAATACGCCAAGGCCGCGATCGCGAGCGTCCACAGATGCGCTTCGGTCAGATGATCCATCGCCTCGATAAAAATCTGCGGATAATGTTTCGCCGGATTCAAATGCAGATGCGCGATTAGCCGCTCGCCTAAGCGCTCGACGTCGCCGTGCGCGATCGAGAGCACGCCGAATCCGACCACCAATACCAATACGCCCTTGATCGCTTCGACCAACGCGACCGTACGTAACGCATTCGACAAACGCAGGAAGCGCATTGATCAGGCCGGCGCGTGTTTCTCGACCCAACTAGCGAAGGCGTTCATAAATTTTTGTAAGAACTCCTTCGTGCCGTCGTTCGTGAGATTGCCCGCGGGGTCGAACAATTTCGACGCGCCGCCGATATACGCCTCCGGTTGCGGCATCGTCGGCACGTCGACGAACACCAGCGACTGCCGCAGATGATGATTCGCGCCGAACCCCCCGATAGCGCCCGGCGAAACACTAATAATCGCACCCGGCTTGCCGCCGAAGACGCCCTTACCATAAGGACGCGAGCCAACGTCGATGGCATTCTTCAACACCGCTGGCACCGAGCGGTTGTATTCCGGCGTCACAAAAAGCAACGCGTCGGAATTTTTAATCGCTTGCCGAAACGCCGCCCATGGCGCCGGTGCGTTCGTGTTTTCGAGATCTTCGTTGTAGAAGGGCAGGTCGCCGATCTCGACCTGTTTCAATTCCAGCGACGCCGGCGCGAGCGCGGCAGCGACGTTAGCCGTCATGCGATTAAAAGAACCCTTACGCAGACTCCCAACGAGTACAGCGACTTTGTATTTTTTGCTCGTGATCCGTTCTTAGGCTGGCGATGGCGAAGATTACTTCAATAGCGGGGTAGTGTCTCAGTTCAGCCAGAAGCGGACGTTCAACGTTCGAGATGAGAGATATGCAGAGGCAGGTAAAACCCGTCGAAGTATGCCGGCTCTATGGAAGGGTTGTGCATCATTGCACTGTGGGACGATGCCTTTCCTACTCGGTAAGAACCTGCTGAGCCACGTTGTCGACCACCACGGGATTTTCGAAATAGGTTACGGTTGGATCGGTGCCGTACTTCTCTCGGACGAATGAGCGCCATGATTCTGTGTACATGGATTCTGCCTCTCGCCTCGAATTCCAAAAGTAGATGCCACCTACTGTTACCCCGTCTTGGGAGAGCACGTGGTGCTTCCGAAACAAACCTGGCACGCCTCGATATTTCGGCGCGGTGCTCAGGAAGATGCTGCGAGCTTCTTCGAGCGTGATTGGCTTTGGCAAAGTGAACGTCGTAAAGACGATAATCATCTACATCTCCGGGCGAGTGCGCGTCGGTAACGGGACATCGTGTCATGTTATCGAATCCGCGAAGGCTTCGCCCATCCTACGCTTGCTTTCGATATTCAACGAAGGACTGAAACTTAAGTTGATCCAGTCGGTTCCCTACGAGTGTGGTACTGAGGTACTGATAGCATAAGCGCTCCTCATTTTTACCCTAACGCATGTTCATTTATCTGTTTGCAGTAAGCGTAGGGTGGGCAAAGCTCACGCGGTCATTTCTTGATTGAGAACCCTTAATTTCCATTCAATCTCCCGTCTATGCAAGCGGGCGTAAGCTGCGTTTGGTTGAAAACACAGTTAGGGTGATGGCGTTTCAGAATCGGAAACCTTTGATGAATTGCTGAGTTTCGATTGTGCACGTTTGTATTGCCAGAAAAGGAAGATGCCACACAGAAACGCACCTAAGAAATTTACTCCTGCTGTATTTGAGACTCCTGCGCTAAGCAAGGCTGGCACAAATGATAAGCCGATTGCAGAACCGTACGAAGCTTTAAGGTTCGTTCGAAGAGAAGGAATTACTTTACATATAATTAACCACACTGCTGCAAAAAGTAGAGACATGGCGAACGAACCGAGAAGATAGCCCAACATGCTGGCTGACATAATTTTTTCTCCTTGTTATTGCCCTAACGCTTGTTCATTTATCGGTTTGCACTGATTCGGGAATTGTGTCGCGAAATCGGCAACTATTTTCAATCCGTCGGCAACCGTGGACGGCGGAGTTCGTTTTGATGGCGATCGCTTTTTCCAAAGCGATCGGATTAGTGCGAAGTGAGGATCGCTGCGGTGAACTCCCACGACATAGCCACCATTGTGCTCTCCCTCGTGTACCACTGGCATAAACACAGCAATGGGAAAACCTATCCATCTATTTAGTATGCCGAACCAGCGATAGTGTTCTAGGGGACGACTGAAGTCGAGAAAGAACGTGCCACCTGGAATGAATGAATCGATCTCACTTGCCGCAATTTGATTTGGATAATTTGGAAGTTCAAATAGTTGCAGTGTCATTTGTGTGTCTTAACCTTTATTGGTAGATCTATAAACTACCCAAGGGCGAGAGAAATATTTTTAAGAGCGTCCTTACAACTGTCCTTCAGCCTTAATTGCAAGATAGCGGTTC
>JAHFQD010000382.1 GCA_023266455.1 Candidatus Muproteobacteria bacterium | reverse complement strand
CCTGCGCCCGTAACACTAAACGACCGCGCGGCGCGTTCGCGACCGGCGATGCCGCGGGCGGCGGCGGTGCGACCACCAGCGCCGGGGCAACTGCGCTTCGCGGCTCGGACGTCGCCACGGACGGCGTCGCCGGTTCCACCGTCGGTTCGGTCAGTTCCACCGACGCGGGCACCGGTTCTTCCGCCGGCGGCAATACGTCGGTTGCGGTCGATTGCGTCGTGGTTTCGCGCGCTGGTGCCGGCGATGCGCTTTTTTGGTCACGCCACCATAAGGCCGACAGTCCCAAGACGATGGCAATAACGGCGATTGTTGCGAACTTAATGAGTTGATGATCGCTGCCGATTTCCGGCTTAGGGGCGAGCTTGGTCAAATCTACCGGCTTCTTCGCCGCAACCAAGCGATTGTAGTGTTCCACCACCGGTTCGACCGGCACACCCAGCAATTGCGCATACCCTCGCAGGTAACCGCGCACATACGTCGGCTCGGGAAGACTTTCATAATTGTCGGCTTCGAGCGCGACAATCTGGCGCGTGGACAAATGCAGAATATGTGCGACATCTTCCGGCGCGAGTTTGAGATCGATCCGCGCTTGCTTCAATTGCGAGCCGGGTCCACCGACGCGAGGCATTGTCTTGGTTGGCTCAATCTGGATATCGGTTTCCGTGTTCATCGTGTCGCCTTGCCGCTGTTTTTACCACCCGAGCTTGTATCCTTCTTCAGCTCCGTCACTTCTGGGGAATCTGGGAACTTACCGGTCAACCGCATCGCGTAACTCGCCTCGGCGTTATGATTGCCCATGACGCGTTCGATTCTGGTCGCCAACAACAGTACTTCCGGCCGATCCTCACCGACTTCGAAATAACGTTGCATAAACGCGCGCGCTGATATCGTGCGACCGGCGTTGAAACTGATCCGCGCCATTTCCACAAGCGCGCGCGGCTGCTTCGGATTCAGATCGAGTGCTGCGCGAAAAAAACGCTCGGCCGCAGCCGGCGCCGGCTTGCGCATCTGGCACATGCCGGCATTAACGTTGGCTTCAGCAGGTGTCTTGTAAGTTTTGTCTGTCAGCGCGCGTAAGAACGCGGTGTCGGCTTCGCCGTAACGCCCACGCTCGCACAGAAAAATACCGTAGTTATTCCACGCGCCCGGATTGCCCTTACCTTCGGTGGCGCGGCGGAAATATTTTTCCGCTTCGTCGAATTCGCGCAAACGGAACAATAACAACGCCATCATATTGGTAATTTCGGGATTGTCCGGCTCGGCGTCGAGCGCTTTGCGAAATTCGTCTTTCGCGATGTCCGATTGTCCGCGTTGCATGTAACTAATGCCGAGCTGCGTATGCGTCGACGCCAACCGTTGGCGACGCTCCTGCTCCGCCTGTTTATCTGACGGCGTCATACAGCCACCGAGCCACGATACCGCCAGCACGACAACAAGCGCGCGTTTAAAACTCATGCCGATATTATCTCCACCGCCAAACGTTGCCGGCGGCGAGTGCGGTCTTGAATCTGACCTGCGAGCTGTCCGCATGCAGCATCGATATCGTCGCCGCGAGTCTTGCGTGTGATGGTCGTCAAACCGGCGGCCGTCAAAACGTCGCGAAATGCGTCGATGCGCTCTTGCGGCGAACGCTGGTAACGCGTGCCGGGAAATGGGTTGAAAGGAATCAAATTCACTTTCGACGGTACGCCGTCGAGTATTCGTACCAACGCACGGGCATCCGCCAAACTATCGTTGACGCCGTCGAGCATAACGTACTCGAAAGTGACGCGTCGCCGCGGTTCATCGGCAACGTAGCGCTTGCAAGCGTCAAGCAATTCGTTGATCGGGTATTTCTTATTGAGCGGTACAAGCTCGTCGCGCAACGCATCGTTCGTCGCATGCAACGATACCGCCAAACTCACCGGACTCGTGTCGCGTAGTTTGTCGATCATCGGCACCACCCCTGCCGTAGAAAGCGTAATGCGACGCCAGGAAATGCCGTAAGCCAAATCGTCGCGCATCAAACGAATGGCGGGCACGACGTTTTCAAAATTAAGCAGCGGTTCGCCCATACCCATCAACACGACGTTGGTGATGCGGCGTTCGCCGGCGCGATTACGGCCTAACAATTCGCTGGCGATGAAAAGCTGGCCGATGATCTCGGCGGTCGTGAGATTACGGTTGAAACCCTGATGCCCTGTCGCGCAAAACGAACAGTTCAAGATACATCCGGCTTGGGACGAAATGCACAACGTTCCGCGTTCGGCTTCAGGAATAAATACGGTTTCGATGCTATTCCCGTCGGCCATACGCAACAGCCATTTACGCGTGCCGTCGGCGGCAACTTGATCGCTGACGACTTCTGGCAAAACGACCGTGGTCTTTTCTTTAAGCCGTGCGCGCAAGTCTTTGGATAGATTCGTCATGGCGTCGAAATCGCACACGCCCTGCTGGTGTACCCATTGCACTATTTGACGCGCACGAAACGGCTTCTCGCCGAATCCCTCGAAAACTTTTTCGAGGGATTCGCGATCATGATCAAGCAAATTAATGAGAGATGTCGTGTCCACTGTGTACTC
>JAHFQD010000071.1 GCA_023266455.1 Candidatus Muproteobacteria bacterium | reverse complement strand
GCCAAAGAAAGCGCTCGGCGGATTAACGCCCAGTGCGTATGCAAGACAATTGGTTGCAAAGACGGTTACAGTAACTACCGGACTCTAGAGCCAATTGCTACTCAAGATGGGGGGATGTCGGAACCAATCGAACCGCGTCGCGTAATACGTCGATGAAATCGACAAGCAACATGCGATTTCTTTCGACGAGATTGACGGTAAAAAAATAACAACCACCGGGTGTGTTGGCGCGTCGGTATTTCATTTGGGGTTTTTGTTGGGGTTCGCTGCGCTCACCCCAACCTACGAATTAATGCTTTCGTTATCGATATGTGGCTTTCGAACGCGAGATTTTTACGGCCCCAAAACCATTTTGCTTCAAAAAACTTTCGATTACATATTCAGGTGTAATGTTTTTAGGGCCCAGAATTACTTCAACAATAGGATTCCCTACTGAAGCAGCTAACTCGAACTTCCTAAATGGAATTATTCGATCACTAACTGCACGGAACGAACAAGTCTCATCTCCATTTTTTAAAAAGTAAGAGATTAAACGCCATTCACGCTCCTCTCGGAAAGCCCAGGTTTTCAATAAATAAAGCTCTGCGAACAAAGGCAGTATTGTCATAGACAGACGTGAAAATGCGCTTTTAATTTCTCCATCTTCTTTCTCTATTTCATCATCATTTCGCATATCTAACAGGCTGCGCCTACCGAAAATTTTGAATGCACCTTGATCAATAAGTTGTTTAACCTTCATGTAGGTAGGCTTAACTAAACCTTCTTGAGTTTCAGGATCGTATTCAACTTTCTGCAACGTGAAACCCATTTCTGCCTGCTCTCGATTTTCTCCAAATTTCTCCAAATACTCTTTTGAAAATCCTATAGAAACGCCAGAAGCATCCGCAGCATAGCCACGCCATTGACTTAGCAGGTCTCCATCCTCTGAAAGACAAAAACCTAGCCCATCAATGATCTTCTCTAGAAAAGAAACCAAGCCCTGAAGCCGATGTGTATGGGCTTGAGCAAGTCCATCGGTTTCTGCTATTTGATTAAACAATGCAGCAATGAGTTTTCCTTCCATTGAATCATTTGATAATGACAATGAGGAAAGCCAAATCATTCTGCTTTCCACAATCGCATGGAAAGATTTGTTTGAGCAATAATGATAAAGAGTCGTCATACCTTCACGAGACTAGAGATAGCCTCTACGCTTCGATAAACCGTCAATAGGTGTACAAGCACTCTAGCAAGCATAGGGCGGAAGCACCTCACAATTACAATCTGTAATTGATACGTCGTGGCTATGGCTAACATGACAATCGCCACAATTTTCCTTTGAGAGAAGAATTTTTCCATAAATTTCTCAAAAAAATAATGATCCTGTAATATTAAGCTAGAGAATATATTTCACACTCCGCTATATCCCTCTCTTGATCCAATCCATCTCCGCAGCAACGGTTCTACACACTCCGGATACTCTCTCATAAGCTGCTCCGCCACCGTTTGTATTCTCGGCAAACACGCTGCGTCGCGAGTGATATCTGCGATACGAAATTGCGGCAATCCGGCTTGGCGTGTTCCAAAAAGTTCTCCAGGTCCGCGCATTTCTAAGTCTTTTTGAGCGATTTCGAAACCGTCACTGGATTCGCGCAGCGCTGCGATGCGGGCGTGGGCGAAGTCGGATAGCGGGGGTTCGTATAACAAAACGCAGGCACTGGTTTCAGCACCGCGACCCACTCGGCCTCTTAGTTGGTGGAGTTGGGCTAGTCCTAGGCGTTCGGCGTTTTCGATGATCATTAGGGTTGCGTTTGGCACATCGACGCCGACTTCGATGACCGTGGTGGCCACCAATAAATCGATCTCGCGTTTTTGGAACGCGGACATGATTTTTTCTTTTTCTTTCGACTTCAGGCGGCCGTGGATTAGGGCGATGCGGATTCCGCTGAGCGCTTCTTTGAGCACCTGTTCGGTGTCGGTGGCGGCTTGGATGTCGAGGACGTCGGACTCTTCGATGGTGGGGCAAACCCAGTACGCTTGGCGGCCGCTTTGGCAGGCGACTTGGACGCGTTCGACGACGTCGGCGCGGCGTGACGATGGCACGGCGACAGTGTCGACGGGTTTTCTTCCCGGCGGTAACTCGTCGATGGCAGAGACGTCGAGATCCGCGTAGGCGGTTTGCGCGAGCGTGCGCGGGATCGGGGTCGCGGTCATGATGAGTTGGTGCGGTTGGTAATCGCCGCGTCTGCCTTTCTCGCGCAACTGCAAACGTTGGTCGACGCCGAAGCGGTGTTGTTCGTCGACGATGATTAAACCGAGATTGGCGAATTGGACTTCGTCTTGAAACAGCGCGTGCGTGCCGACGGTGACGGGTGTTTTGCCGGCAGCAAGATTGGCGACGGCGTTGACGCGTTCGCGCGTTTTGAGTTTGGCGGTGAGGCCGACGACATCGACGCCGAGCGGCTGCAGCCAAGTGGAAAAATTTCGCAGGTGTTGCGCCGCGAGTAACTCGGTCGGCGCCATGATCGCGACTTGGTAACCGGATTCGACCGCCGCCAACGCGGCGGCGGCGGCGACCACGGTTTTGCCCGAGCCGACGTCGCCTTGCACCAAGCGTTGCATCGGTTGCGGGCGACGCAAGTCCATCAAAATTTCTTCGAGCACGCGCTTTTGCGCATTCGTGAGTTCGTACGGCAGCTGTTGCGCCATTTGCGCGAAGAGTTTGCTTTCGCACGCGAACGCCGGCGCGCGCAACGCGGCGAGTTGCGCGCGCCGGCGACGCAGACTGAGTTGATGCGCGAGCAGCTCTTCGAACGCGAGTCGCGCTTGCGTTGGATGTTTGCCGGCGAGAAGTTTTTCGACGTCCGCCGACGGCGGTGGGAAATGTACATAGGCCAGCGCTTCTTGCAGCGACGGTAAATTTAACGACGGCAACAATTCTGTCGGCAAGCCTTCGGGAATTTTATCGAGCCAACGTTCGATCGCTTGTTGCGCGAGTCGGCGCAGCGTCGGTTGGTGCAGCCCTTCGGTGGTGGGATAGACCGGCGTGAGACGGTCTTCGGGTTGCGCCGGCGCGTCGCCGATCAGGATTTGATATTGCGGGTGCACCATCTCCAGCCCGCCCGGGCCGAAGCGCGCTTCGCCGTAGATACGCACGCGTGTGCCGCGAGAGAGATTTTTTTGTTGGGCGGCGTTGAAGTAAAAAAAACGCAGCATTAAATGACCAGTGCCATCGGCGACGCGGACTAATAAAGCGCGGCGGCGGCGTTGCACGACGTCGGCGAGTTCGACGGTGCCGGCGATAAGGGCTTCGACACCGGGGCGCAGCGCACCCATGGGGGTTAGGCGGGTGCGGTCTTCGTAGCGGAAGGGGAGGTGGAAGAGAACGTCTTGAACGGTGTGGATGCCGAGGCGCGTGAGCTTTTCGGCGAGTTTGGGGCCGATGCCTTTGAGCGCCGTCACTGGCGTGGTGGTGATGTCCGTGTTGGGGTGGTTCAAAGGGATGGCTCTTACATTTCTAAATTAGGATTTATCCTGCTTGAGTCCTGTTCCCTCCCATTCTCTTCCTCGCATGTGGGGAAGAGCTGGGACGGGAGCTTGGAGAGACATCAGCAACTACCTCTTAAATCTCCCCTCACCCTGCCCCGCTCCCTATGGGAGAGGGGACCGTTTCAGTCTGATTGATGCGTAGTTTTGATACGCAACTTTAACGACGACCTTTCTTCGCCTTCTTCTTCATCGCTTTCTTCTTCGGCTTCGCGGCCTTCGTGGCGCTCTTGCCGGCGATCACCATGGTCGCTTCGACTTCAACCACCGCGCTGCGCGGTAGCGAGGCGACGCCGATGGTGGAGCGCGCTGGATAGGGCGGTTGGAAATATTGCGCCATGACTTCGTTCACTTGCGGGAAGTTCGCCAGGTCGGTCAAGAACACCGTCAGCTTAACGATGTCGCTCAGGCTGCCGCCGGCTTCTTTGGCGACGGCGGAGATGTTTTCGAAGATGCGGGCGATTTGGGTGCTGACGTTGCCGCCGTCCAAATCCATGGTGCGCGGCACTAAAGGGATTTGGCCAGAAAGATAAACAGTGTCGCCGACTCTTACGGCTTGCGAGTAAGTGCCGATGGCTTGCGGCGCATCGGGGGTGCTGATCACGGTGCGTTTCATTTTTTCCTCGAGAATATTGAACTAGCCTTTGCGGCGGCTGACCTTTACCACGCTGTCGAGCGCGCGCAGGCGGCGCATGATACTCGCAAGATGGGCGCGGCTGCGAACTTCGACGATGAAATCCATGGCGGCGACTTGGCCGTCGCGGTCGTCGGTGCTGACGGCGTCGATGTTGGCGTCTTGTTCCGAAATCGTGGCGGCGACCGAGGCCAACACACCGCGTTGGTTCTTCACCTGCACGCGGAAGCTCACCGGGAACGCGCGCTCAATATCGGCTTCCCACTGCACGTCGATCCACTGTTCCGGATGCTCGCGATATTTTCCGAGATTCGGACAATCGTCGGTATGCACCACAACGCCGCGGCCTGCTGATAAAAATCCCACAACCGGATCGCCGGGGATCGGATGACAACAACGTCCATACGTAACGACGATGCCTTCGGTGCCGCGAATCGCGAGCGACGGCGTTTTGTTCTTATCGCTCTTGAGCAATTTACGAAAGCGACGCGTAAGCGCGAAGCCGGATTTTTCTATGGGATCGGACGACGGCACCAATTGACGCGCGACCACCGCTGCTAAGCGATTGCCGAGGCCGATGTCGTTCATCAAATTATTCCAGTCGGTCAACTTCAAACTGGTTAACAACGTTTGGCGGTGCACGTCGGTCACCTTCGACGGATCCAAGCCCGCGTCTTTCAACGCGCGATCGAGCAGACGCTTGCCGAGCTTCACCGCTTCGTCGAACTTTTGATTCTTCAGAAATTGGCGCACGTTCGCGCGCGCCTTGCTCGTGACCACGTAATCGAGCCACGCCGGACTCGGGTGGGCCCATTCGGCAGTGAGAATTTCGACGCGGTCGCCGTTCTTCAACATAGTGCGCAGCGGCGCGAGTTGGCCGTTGACCTTGGCGGAGATGCAGCGGTTGCCGAGGTCGGTGTGCACGTCGTACGCGAAATCCACCACCGTGGCGCCGCGCGGAAGTTTTTTAATTTCGCCGTTGGGTGTGAAGACGTAGACCTCATCGGGAAATAAATCGACCTTGAGGTGTTCGAGAAATTCGTGTGGATTGCCGGCTTTTTGCTGAGTTTCGAGTAAGTCCTTCAGCCACTGCAGCGCGCGCTGGCGCATCGGGTCGTTGGCGTCGCCGGTTTTGTACAACCAATGCGAGGCCACGCCGGCTTCGGCGACGCGATGCATCTCTTGCGTGCGGATTTGAATTTCGATGGAAACGCCGAACGGTCCGAAAATGACCGTGTGTAGCGATTGATAACCGTTGGCTTTGGGAATCGCGATGTAGTCTTTGAAGCGGCCGGGAATCGGCTTGTACAAATTGTGGACCATACCGAGCGCGCGGTAACAATTGTCGGCCTTATCGACGACCACGCGGAAACCGTAAACGTCGTGCACCTGCTCGAATGACAAATGCTTTTGCTGCATTTTCCTGTACGTGCTGTAGAGATTTTTTTCGCGTCCCTGAACTTCGGCTTCGAGCTGTTCTTGTTGCAGTTGTTTCAACATCGCGTTGCTAATTTTTTCCACCAACGCTTTGCGATTGCCGTGGCGCTTGCGCATCGATTCGCTGAGTACGCGGTAGCGCAGCGGATAGAGCACGGCGAATCCTAAATCTTCCAGCTCCAAGCCCCAACGACGCACACCGAGGCGATTCGCGATCGGCGCGTAGATGTCGAGCGTCTCGCGCGCGAGCGCGCGTTGGCGTGGGAGCGGCAGCGCGGAAATCGTCCGTAGGTTATGTAAGCGATCGGCGAGCTTGATAAGAATGACGCGAATGTCCGCCGCCATCGCGAGTAGCATTTTGCGGAAATTTTCCGCCTGCTCCTCTTCCTGGTTTTGGAACTCCATGCGCGTGATCTTCGATACGCCGTCGACCAGCTCAGCGACTTCGGGACCGAATTCTTTTTGAATGCCGTCGAGATCAACGTTGGTGTCTTCGACGACGTCATGCAACAACGCCGCGCATAACGTGCCGGGGTCGAGCCGCAGACCCGCGAGCACGTGCGCGACTTCGAGAGGATGGGTGATGTAAGGCTCGCCGCTTAAGCGGCACTGCCCCGCGTGCGCCTTGGCGCCGAATGCATACGCACGTTCGACGTCTTTGACGTCGGCCGGGGGAAGATAAGTCTCCAGCAAAATGCACAGGTCCTTGATTTCAAACCCGTGCGTGCTGTCGACAGCGGATTGCGCCTTAGGCGATGCTCCCGGTTCCGGGGGCTGCTGGGGGTTCGAACCCGTTCGCTTCCGGTTGGTTGGCTGCGTTTTCATTGGCCTCCGCCGCTGCTGGGGCGGGCGGTTCTTCATCGAGGATCGAATTCGTAATAAAGCCGGCAGCGATTTCCCGCAGCGCGACAACCGTGGATTTATCGTTTTCACGTCCGACCAAGGCTTCAGCGCCATTGGCGAGTTGGCGCGCGCGTTTTGAGGCGACCAACACTAATTGAAAACGGTTTTCGACATTTTCTAAGCAATCTTCTACGGTAACGCGTGCCATGACTTCCTCTGAATAATGTAGGGATCGGGACCCACGGGGGGTTGCGGGTCGCCCACCTAAGGATTCTCCAGCCAATCGGCCGGGGCGGGAAAACACCAAACTATAAGGGCTATCTTAGCCGAGCCGGCCGGGGCTTGGCCAGCCTAACTCTTGGAATTAGGTGGCTTAACGAAACCCTTCCCTCACCCCAACCCCTCTCCCGACGGGAGAAGGGTTGGGATGAGGGAAAGCGGTTCCAAACTGAAACAGGATCACTGTGAATGTTGACGCACCGGCAACAGCGGTTCCAGCAAATGCACCGTCTTCTTAAGTGCCCCCCGATTTTCATGCACTAAACGACGGCCGGCCTCGCCGGCTTGGTCGCGGCGATTGGCGTTGCCGAGGAAATCGGCGAGTGCCGGCGCCAGGGCTTCGGGCGATGGCACCTGGATTCCCGCGTGGCGGTCTAACGTAAGTTGGGCGATTTCGTTGAAATTGAACATATGTGGGCCGAAAACGACAGGTTTGCCGAGCGCCTCGGCCTCCAGCAAGTTGTGCCCACCGACCGGCACCAGACTGCCGCCGACGAAGGCGCAATCGCCAGCACCGTAGAACAGCATTAGCTCACCCATGGTATCGCCGACGAGCACATCGACCTTGTCGTCGATCGCGCCGCGGTGTTCGCTGCGCAGCGCGATCGCGTGCCCTTCTTTACGGCACAACTTCGCGACCGCTGAAAAACGTTCTGGGTGTCGCGGCGCGATGACGAGCAACGCATTGGCGAATCGCGGATCGGTTCGCAACGCGCGATGCGCCGCGAGCACGAACAACTCTTCGCCTTCATGCGTGCTGCCCGCGACCCACACCGGTCGATCCGCGCCCCACTCGCGTCGCAATACTTCCGCAGTTTCGGCGAGCGTCGCCGGCAAGGCCAATTCGAATTTGATCGAACCGGTGACGTACACCTTCTCAGGACGTACGCCCATCATCATCAAACGCTCGGCGTCAGCCGTCGATTGCGCGGCGAGGATGCGCGCTTGCGAAAGCGTGCGGCGCGTCAGCGTCGGCGCGATGCGCAGATATTTTTCCATCGACGATTCGGACATGCGCACGTTGGTCATCACCAACGGAACACCACGCTTGGCGCATTGATGAAATAAATTCGGCCACAACTCGGTTTCCATAATGATGGCGAGCTCGGGATGCGTGCGGTCGAGGAAACGGCGAATCGCCGACGGGTAGTCGTAAGGCACGTAGCAATGATCGACACGCTCGCCGAACAAACCGGCGACGGTGGCGGAACCGGTTGGCGTCATCGTCGTGATGAGGATGCGGTGATCCGGACAACGTTCCCACAAACTTTTCACCAGCGGCGCGGCGGCGAGCGCCTCGCCGACCGAGACGGCGTGAATCCAAATCACATGCGGCGCGCTCACGCGCGGTGCGAAACCGAAGCGTTCTAAAACGCGGTCGCGATACGCCGGATTGCGCAAGCCACGCCACCACAACCG
>JAHFQD010000070.1 GCA_023266455.1 Candidatus Muproteobacteria bacterium | reverse complement strand
ATTGATTGAGTTGAATGATGATTTTTGAGTATGCCTTAGAATGATGTTTTAATGGCGGCGCATAGCATGGATGGGATGAGATGGCCGCCTTTGATAAGAAGAAACCGAAAGTCGGTTTATTTGTCACCTGTCTGGTCAATTTATTTCGGCCGAACATCGGATTCGCCACGATAAGGTTATTACAAGACGCCGGGTGCGTCGTCGATGTACCCGACGCTCAGAGTTGTTGTGGCCAGCCGGGCTACAACAACGGCGATTATGATAGCGCTCGTTCGATCGCGAAGCAGGTGATCGAGACCTTCGAACCGTTCGATTACGTCGTCGGTCCTTCCGGTTCTTGCATCGCCACGATCAAAAACGATTACCCAAAATTGTTGGCCGACGATCCGAACTGGTCGTCGCGCGCCAGCGACGTTGCCGGGCGTAGTTTCGAGTTGTTTTCCTTTCTCACCGACGTACTACTTATAAAAAAAATCAACGTGCGTTATCCCGGCGTTGTCACCTATCACGACAGTTGCTCGGGATTGCGAGGATTGGGCGTAAAGCGACAACCACGTGCCTTGCTCAATGGCGTGCGGGAGTTGACGCTCAACGAGTCGCCGGACACGGAAGTTTGTTGCGGCTTCGGCGGCACGTTCTGCGTGAAATATCCCGAATTATCGCGACGCATGGTGGACGATAAAATCGAGGCGATTAAGTCTTCCCGCGCCGATACCGTGCTCGGTGGCGATCTCGGGTGTTTGCTCAATATCGCTGGACGGTTGCAGCGACGAACCGTGCCGATACGCGTGTTCCATACCGCCGAAGTGTTGGCGGGCATGGCCGACGGACCGGCGATTGGCGAGGCGGAGAGATAAGTAATGCAAATTCGCAGTATCGAATTTAAACAGCGCGCTGCCGAGGCGTTACAGGATCCAATCCTGCAGCGCGCGTTGAACCGTGCGCGCGGCGGCTTTGTCGATAAGCGGGCGGCTGCCATCGCCGATTTACCCGAGTTCGACGCACTACGCGAAGACGCGGCGCGGCTAAAAGATCATATCCTCGATCATCTCGATTATTACCTGGAACGTTACGAACAGGCGGTGCAACGCCATGGTGGGCGCGTGCATTGGGCGCGCGATGCTGCCGAGGCGCGGCGCATCGTTATCGACATTTGCCGCAACGCCAAGGCGCGTACCGTTTGCAAAGGCAAATCCATGGTCAGCGAGGAGATCGGTCTGAACGCCGCGCTGGAAGCGGAGGGTATGGAAGTCGTCGAGACCGATCTTGGTGAATATATTATTCAACTTGCCGGCGAACCGCCGTCCCACATCATCGCGCCGGCGGTGCACAAGACCAAGGATCAGATTTCGGATTTATTTCGCGCGCGCCATCAGCGCCCGCGCCTGACCGAGGTGCCCGATCTGGTTAATGAAGCGCGCCAAGTGCTGCGCGAGAAATTTTTTCAAGCCGATGTCGGCATTACCGGCGGTAATTTTTTGGTCGCGGAGACGGGGTCGTCGATCATCGTGACGAACGAAGGCAATGGCGATCTCACGCAAACCTTGGCACGTGTGCATGTCGTGGTATCGGGAATCGAGCGCGTGGTCCCGACGTTGGACGACGCCACGTTGTTCCTGCGGTTGCTGGCGCGCAGCGCCACCGGTCAAGAAACGGAAACCTACACCACGATTTCTACCGGACCGCGTCGCTTTGCGGATGTGGATGGGCCGACGGAATATCACGTCGTGTTGGTCGATAACGGGCGTGCGCAAATGTTGGGTGGTCGTTTTCGCGACATGCTTCGCTGCATTCGTTGTGGTGCCTGCATGAATCATTGTCCGGTTTATTCCGCCATCGGTGGGCATGCGTACGGATGGGTTTATCCGGGTCCGATGGGTAGCGTGCTGACGCCGCTCTTCGCCGGTCTAGAAGCCGCCTACGATTTGCCGAACGCTTGCACGTTGAACGGGCGTTGCGAAACGGTTTGCCCGGTGAAGATTCCGCTGCCCGATTTATTGCGTGAACTGCGGCATCGTCAACACGATGAAGGTCTGACGCCCGCCGGCGAGCGCGGTTTGCTGCGCTTATGGGCGTTCTTCGCCGAACGGCCGCGTTGGCATGAACGGCTTAGCCGCCTCGCCGCGCGGTTACTGCATTTTGTCGGCGGCGCGAAAGGGCGTATTGAAAAATTACCGCTGACGTTGGGATGGACGCGCGCGCGCGATATGCCCGCGCCCTCGGGGAAAACATTTCTTGAACAATGGCGCGCGCGAGGACGAGACGATGCGTGACGGACGGGACGCGGTACTGACCGCTATTCGCGCCGCGCTTGGCCGTTCGGCGAATGAAGCGAACCGAGAAGTGGCACCGCCGGCGCGACATGTTCGCCCGGCTGTTTCCGACGATTTAACGGAGCGTTTTCAACGTAAGCTGGAAAGCCGAGCCGCGACCGTGGAGCGTCTGGGGAGCGCACACGAAGTGCCGGGGACGGTGGCGCGCTATCTACAAAAATGGAACATGGCATCGCGCGTTGTATGCGCACCGTCGTTGGCGATGCTGCCGTGGCCTAAGGGATCGTTTGACTTGCACGTGGGGCCGGCGCGGCGCGACGAGCGCGTTTCCATCACGTCATGCTTCGCTGGGGTGGCCGAGACCGGTAGTTTGGTTTTGCTATCGACGGCCGCGACGCCGACCACGCTTAACTTTGTGCCGGAGCATCATTTGGTCGTTATACGCCGCGATCAAATCGTGCGGCATTTCGAGGATGCGTGGGAACGGTTGCGTCGATGGAATGCGGAGAATGGTATGCCGCGTACCGTAAATGTGATCTCCGGTCCCTCGCGCACCGCCGATATCGAGCAGACGATTCAACTTGGCGCACACGGACCTCGGCATGTGCACGTCATGATCGCCGAGAAGTAGGATTTATTTCGGTTGCGGCTTGGGAAGGGCGTTCGGCGGTATGACACCGATCTGCTGTAGCACACCTAACCGATCGGCTTGCAGCCACGAATGAACCACCTTGTCCGATTTAACCTGATAGACCGTGATGCCGGTATTGCTGACCTGTTTTTGACTCGGAGGAATGCCCATGAATGATCCGTTGTGCGTTCCGCTCCACCTCCATCGCACGACGACGCGGTCTTCTTCGGCGATGAGATCTTCGATCGTAAAACAGATATCGGGAAATCCCTTACGCAGCGATTCGATGTTGCCGGCGAAACCGGCGGCACCTTTTTCGCCGAGTGCGCCCACGTAGTCATCGCCGACCATTTCGGCGAGTCGTTCCAATTGCCCAGTGTTAATACAATCTTCGTAAATTCTCCGAACTAGGATTTTGTTGCGATGTGTCGTTTGCGGAGTAGACATATTTTTCCCAGAATTAATAAAATTACATATTAAATATAGTGTACTATATTTAATATGTCAACCCAGAAAAAACGTTCTTATGATTCAGCGTCGCGACTTGCGAAGGTGGCGCAGACACGCGAGCGAATTTTAGCGGTGGCTAAAACGTTGTTCGCGAAGCACGGCATCGACAACGTCACGATCGATCAATTGGCGACAGGAGCGGAGGTGTCTGCGCCGACGGTCTTCGCGCAGTTCCAATCGAAGCAGGGGATATTGCGAGCGCTGGCGAACGACACGCTTTTCGACGATCGCTACGAGACGCTCGTGCGAAAGGCCCAATCGATTACCGAACCTGTTGAAAGACTCGCTGTGGTTGCCGCGATCGCGCGTAATACGTACGACGTCGAAAAATCCAAGATGGGGCTGCTCCGCGGCGCTTCCGCTTTCTCGCCCGAACTCAAAGAGTTGGAGCGTGAAGGCGAACAGCGTCGGTATCATCGTCAAGAAAGCACGATTCGACTTTTTATCGACAACCATGCGCTCGCTCCTGGACTCGATCGGGCACGAGCGCGCGATGTCTTATGGGCATTAACCAGCCGCGATATTTATCGGATGCTTGTAGTGGAGAAGGGCTGGTCGTCCGACGCCTATGAACAATGGTTGGCCGATACGCTCCGCAACGCGTTGGTAAAACGATAAGTCTCAATCCGGATGATGATATCGGTATTCTTGCGTGCGTCCTCCATAACCGTATGCCGCCGCACGCACGTCTTCGACGTAGATATAACTTTCTTCGTGTAGATTGCCCAATAACTTGCCGAAAGCGGCGAAGGCTTCGTGAATGTACTGCGCCTTCTCGGTTTTCGTGTTGGTTTCATCCGTGATCTTAATGTCGAAATAAATACTGCTCTTGCCTTGTTCGCTGAGCGACCGGCCACCGACGATCCAATGGTCGGGGTCGACGTAATCGATAGCGATCGATGTCACCTCCGGTTTTTTATGCAGAATGCGGCTGGTTAGCTCCAGTAGTAGGGTGGCGATGGATTTCGTTAGTTCGGTAGATTTTTTGGCGCCGACTTTGACGTTCAAGATAGGCATGGCGACCTCCAATTAGTTAGCTATACAACTATTTAGTTAAAAAAATGCTCACTCAAGGGCGGAGCGAATACCGCGAAGTTTGGCAACGGTGTCGCCGAAAACATTTTCGCCGAGCAACTTTTTAAGGCGCTTCGTTACTTTGCCACTGGCCTCATTCAGCGAGATGCGCATGGCGATCGCGGCGGTGGTCGGGTGAATCGCCTGCTCACGACCGTCGTGCGGCGAGCTCCGGCGTTGGATTAGCTTCTTCGCTTCCAGTCCGACGAGCGCGCGTGTGGCGGTCGGTTTTGAGATCGCCATTGAACGCGCGATCTCGCCTTGCTGCAGGCCCGGGCTGTCCAAAACAGCCCGGAGCATGAATGCTTGCGGCGGCGTGAGCGCGAAAGGCGCGAACGCCTTGGTCCATTCCTTCTCAAGCCGGCGGGCGAGGGCGGTCGTATTAAAATAGAGGCATTGGTCGAACATAAATTTAGTATAGGTCAAATTAGTTAGCTATGCAACTATACGTGAAATTCTGTAAAAAAACGACCGAGTTAACCGCAATGACGCAAAGTTGGCTTATAGTAGTCGGGATGCGTCGCCAACCATTTACCGTGAAAAAAATAAAACGACATGCCGCCCAATAAAACGACCAAGGCGCTAGACGACGTGCTGCGGCATTTAAGGATGTCCGGCACGTTTTATTGTCACGGCCAATTCCAAATTCCGTGGGGCGTATCGTTTCCGGAAATGCGTGACGAGGGGCGGTTTCATCTGATTACGGCGGGTTCGGCTGTCGTGTACGGCGAAGAGATTCCCGCTATTACTTTGAATGAAGGAGACTTCATCCTGTTGCCGCACGGTGCCGGCCACAATATCGTCGATCGGATGGGTAGTCCGTTGATGCCGTATCGGGAGATTTCGCCCAATCTCATTACTGAGAATTTCGCACAATATCGGTACGGCGCTGACGGTCCCAGTACGAGACTTATTTGTGTTTCGGTTCGCTTCAACGATCCGACGGCAGGGCGCCTGCTTTCGTTGCTTCCGGCGGCGATTCATGTCAAAGCGTCGACGCCGGATCGCGCTTCGATGGAGAAAGTTTTGGGATTGATCGCGCTCGAAGCGAAGGATTCACGCGCTGGCGGCGAAGCGATCATCACGCGACTGGCGGATATCTTGATTGTCCAGGCGATCCGATGGTGGCTCGAACGTAAACCCGATGTCGAGCTGGGTTGGTTGGGCGCGTTGCGCGATCCTCAGGTCGGCAAGGTGATTCGATTGATTCACCGATATCCGGCACGCCCTTGGACGCTCACGCGGCTTGCTAACGAAGCGGGGATGTCGCGATCCATATTGGCATCGCGATTTAAGGAATTGGTGGGACAATCGGTGATGCGTTATCTGACGTCGTGGCGTATGCAACTTGCGCTCTCGCTTTTGAAGCAGGGGCGCGTCGATGTTGGCCTGCTTGCCGAACGCGTCGGTTATCACTCCGAATCGGCCTTCAATCGTGCTTTCAAACGTCACATTGGTCAGTCGCCGGGATCTGTCTAAAAGCTTTAGGATTCGGTCGTTATATCGAAGCGCTGATAAACTCCTCGCGTTGTCCATTTATTTTCCGGACGAACAGCAAATAAGTACGGCATTCCAGCGATGGAATGGATTCTCGTGCGCATACAGAATTAGTGGGATGTTTCTTATCTGTCCACCTTAGGAGAAATCATGTCGATCAAAAATAAAATTGCAGCGGGTCTGATTGCGTTTGTGTTGGCAGCGCCCGCGTTCGCCGATATTCATCATGTGGTGATATTTAAATATCAAGCCGGCGTTTCAATGCAGAAGCGTGCGGAAATCGCGCGCGCGTTCATCGGGTTAAAGGAATCGGCTAAACGCGACGGCAAAAGTTATATCGTCTCGATCATCGGTGGGAAAGCCATCAGCAAGGAAGGCTTCGATAAAGGTTTCGAGGAAGCTTTTGTCGTGACGTTCAAGAATACGGACGACCGAAACTACTTCGTCGGTAAACCGTATTCGCAAACGATGGATCCGAATCATCTCGCACTTGCCAAGATTGCTGAACCACTGCTGGCGCGCGATGCCACGGGTAACGTTGTCGGATTATTCGTGTTCGATTTCGATACAGCGGGACCTCGTTAACGGGATGCATTCTTTTTACCGAGGCCACGGTGAATCAAGCTCCCTCGAACGATAAGGGCGCGGTCACGATGCCGAATCGTTACCCATGGTTAGGCGTTCTCTCGCTGATGCTGGGTGCTTTCGCCTTAGTAACGAGCGAGTTTTTGCCAGCGAGCTTGCTAACGCCGATGGCCGCCGATCTCGGAACGTCCGAGGGCGTCGCCGGCCAGACCGTCACCGCGACGGCGATCATGGGCGCCATCGCCGCGCTGAGCGCCGCGCTTGTTACCCGGCGTTTCGATCGTCGCTTGGTGGTCTGGTCGTTTAGCGCGTTGCTGGTCGTTTCCAACTTGGCCGTCTGTTTCGCGCCGGATCTTTGGACGCTGCTGATAGCGCGTTTGTTGTTGGGAATCGCACTCGGTGGATTCTGGTCGATGTCGACGGCGTTGGCCGTACGTCTCGTACCGCCGCAATGGGTTCCCAAAGCGATGTCGATCATTCTGGTCGGCGTGTCCGCCGCGACGATTTGCGCGGCGCCTGCCGGAGCGCTGATGGGAGAGTGGTGGGGCTGGCGCGCCGTATTCGCTGTTGCCACGGGACTTGGCGTCATCGCGTTATTAACGCAGCTCTTGTGGTTACCGGCGATGTCGCCGGTGACGCCTCCAAGTTTGCGTACGTTGGCGCAGGCGACACGGTTGGAAGGTGTGCGCTTGGGTTTGCTGATTAGCGTGCTGATTGCGGCAGGTCATTTCGCCGGGTTTACTTATATACGGCCGTATCTTGAACAAGTCCCACGGTTATCATCGGAAACGCTCTCGGCCGCGTTATTGGTTTTCGGCGTTGCTGGATTTGTCGGCAACCTAATAGGTGGAGTCATCGTTACCAGATATTTGCATGTTGCCGTGCTTTTGGCGCCCGTGCTCATTTCGATAGCGACGCTGTTTATGACTGTGGCGGGAAACTTAACGGCGATGTCGTTAACGATGGTGGCAGTTTGGGGTTTCGCGTTCGGCATCGTGCCGATCGGGTTGCAGACTTGGATGGCGCGCGCCGCGCCGGATCAGCTCGAAAGCGTCGGCGGTGTGTTTATCGCGACGTTCCAAATATCCATCATGCTCGGTTCGATCAGCGGCGGCGTATTGCTCGATAACGTCGGCGCGCGCAGCCCGATCGTTTTCACTGGCATCTTGATGGTATTGGCCGCGCTGATGTTTTGGCGTTTTGGTTGGAAGTTAAATATGCCATCGTGATGTATCAGCGAGCGCATATAAAATAAAAAAGCCCGACCGCGAACGGTCGGGCTTTGATGGTGGAGGTGGCGGGAATTGAACCCGCGTCCGCAAATCCTACAGCTCCGGTTCTACATGCGTAGTCTGTCTAGTATGTGACGCCTCGTTCCCCGGCAGACAGGGTCATCGATGCGCTGAGCCTGCTTAGTTTTAGCGTCGGTTCAACAGGCACGAACCGGCGCGATCCCATGTAGTCGACCCTTCACTCCCGGCCCATGGGAGAAACGTAGGCGAAGGGTTAGCGGGGATTAAGCCGCTAAGGCGTAGTTGTCGTTGTTGGCAACTATGTGTTTGCAGCTGGATTTACGAGGAAATCTGCACCTCGGCATG
>JAHFQD010000069.1 GCA_023266455.1 Candidatus Muproteobacteria bacterium | reverse complement strand
TTATTTTCCTCATTACGCGGCACTATCTTTATCGGTGCACAAACCTACGAGCCGGCGCGCTATGCCTTCTCGCCGTCACGCTGCTTTTCCCGCTCAAAACGATTATGAAAGACCTGACCAACTTGGAACCTTATGTCGGTCGGGAAAATTTGAGCGTCGACGTCAAATTACCCTGGAACGGCCGTGACGCCATCGATCTGGCGTACTACTCCATGACGAGCGAAGGTCGCGTTACGTCGAAAGATATCGCGGAACCGTTGCTAAAAAATTCCATCCGCCTTATCGGCGACAGCACCATTGGCCGCATCGCGCAGGCACACGTCTTCGCCGTCGTCGTCGAAGGCTACGAAACCAAGCAATTTCTATATGGAAGAACGTTGCCGTTCTTTCTTACCTGGCTGGGAGTTCCCAGCGCATGGATTCAGCAACTCGTCGGCATTCGCGGCACCGACAATTTCGCTTACGAGGCGGGACTGGTCGCGGACAATATGACCGGCGTCGGCTGGACCGCCATGGGCGATTGGTATCAAAACTTCGGGCTGCCGGGCGTAATCTTGGGCCTACTGGCGACGGGTGTCGTATTTAATCTGCTATTTAAGGCTTTAATCGAAGCCCGCGGCACTTCCGGCGTTTTTATTTACAGCCTGCTCTGGATCACCCTGCTGCACGGACTGGAGCAATCGCTGGCCGCCGCCATCGGGGAAAGCTTGCGCTTACTCGCGTTGTTAGTACTCGTGCAGTACCTATTATCCCTGCGTTGGATATTCTCCAGAACCCGCCGCGCCCAACCCAGCTAGGGAGTTTGGATTTGCGTTATTGAATAAAGCCGATCTGGTGGTTTAAATTACCCCAGTTGGCATCGCCGATTCGAAGCAACGCTTCGGATATTCCAAGAAGGACAAGCGATATCGCCTAAGGGAGTTTGGGGCATGGATGCACGGATAATAAATCACGAATGGTTTCGTTTTTTTCTCGCCCTCCTGCTTGCCCTGGTCGCCGCGCGATTCTATGGCCAAAACACCGATTCTCCTGATCAATATGCGCTCGGCAAAAACACCTCTTCGCACAGCGACAACTGGGGGAATATCCGCTTCACCGCGCCCAACGTCGAAACCATTACCGCCCTCGTTTCCGAGCATCGAGAGCGACTCCGCGTTCATCGGCGCGATAACGAAGAATATTTTCTGTGGCTCGGAAATTCGCAGCTTCATGGCATCAACAATTACCGCGACGGCGACCACACCGCACCGTATTGGCTCAAAGCAACCGCTAAAACCCGGTACGCATTCTGGCCGTTAGGTATTTCGCTGCCAAACGCCAATTTCCAAGAACATTACATATTGAGCTCCTACATCGCCTCGCAGCTCCCGATACAAGGACTCATTCTCGAATTGGTTTTCGACGATCTACGGGAAGACGGATTGCGCGCCGGGGTCCCCGAACTCGTACCGCCCGCGACGACGTCGAAGCCGCTCTCCGTTTCGTTAACACGCGACTCGCCAGCGACGGAAAGCCCAGCGAACGAAAAACTGGAGACCCGCCTCGAAAAAATGCTCGATAAAACATCGACCCTATGGTCGATGCGCCCGGCGATGCGCGCGCAATTCTTGGAGGATTTATACGAGCTGCGCAATTTTGTTTTCGGCATCAACCCGACGACGGTTCGAAAAATGATCCGCCCGCGTTACGAGAAAAATATGCAAACGCTGGAAAAATTACTTGCCGATTACCAGCGGCGTAATATCCCCATGGTGCTCTATATCGCCCCGATAAGAGGCGACGTGCAACTGCCTTACGATCGCGGCGAGTACGAAGAATGGAAACAAGCGGTACAGCAGTTGACGCAGAAGTACTCGGCAACGCTGCTGAATTTTGAAGCCCTCATTCCAAATCAATACTGGGGCGCTGGATCCAAAGGCGAAATCGATTTCATGCATTTTCGTGGAGAAGGACATCGAATCATCGCCGATGCGCTAGCTCCCTATATTGGCCGCGTCATCGTCGCGCGAGCCAGTAGATGATCTTTAACTCTATTTCATACATATTTTTTCTATTTATCGCGGTAACGCTTTACTGGATACTTCCCGCACCCAGCCGTCGCTGGCTGATACTCGGAGCCAGTCTGTTGTTTTACGGTATGTGGCGCATCGAGTTCGTTCCCTTGATCGTCTTTTCCGCACTCGTCGATTATTACTTGTCGTTGCGCATTCACGCGTCGTCGAATCCCGCGCGGCGCCGTTGGTTGCTTGGTGTCAGCCTAACAACCAATCTCGGACTCTTGGCTTATTTCAAATACACCTACTTCATTCTCGAAAATATTTCTTACCTCGGCCGATTATTTGATTACGACCCACGCGCCGACGTGGGTGCGATAATCCTGCCGCTTGGCATCAGTTTTTATACCTTTCTCTCGATCAGCTACACCTTGGACGTTTACCGACGCGTTTTCGAACCAGTGAAAAACTTTCCGCTTTATCTGGCATACGTCATGTTCTGGCCGCACATGATCGCGGGTCCGATTTTGCGAGCGCAAGAACTGATTCCACAGTTGCTAGCCACGCATCGCTTGTCGTTAAATAAAATCGTCTCGGGTTTGAAACTCATTCTGTGGGGACTCTTCCTTAAGGTCGGACTCGCCGATCAATTGGCGCCTTGGGTCGATGAAGCGTTCGCAGTCGAGCCGTCGGTGTTGGGCGGACTCGATGTTTGGACCATGAGTTATGCGTTCGGGCTGCAAATTTATTTCGATTTCGCGGGCTACAGCTTCATCGCCATCGGCTCGGCGCGACTGCTCGGCATCGTTTTCCCGGACAATTTCGACTGGCCTTATCTCGCGACCTCGCCGCGAGAATTTTGGAAACGCTGGCACATCACCTTATCGTCCTGGATTCGCGATTATTTGTATCTGCCGCTTCGGGGCAAACACTTCAGCGATCGTTCGGCCGGCGGCATCGATGTACGCGCGGACGACGACCAAGGCTTGGCCCGTCCGATCGCCGCGTTATTCCTAACCTGGTTCCTGATGGGACTTTGGCACGGTGCAAGCTGGAATTTCGCTCTCTGGGGTCTGTGGCACGCCGTTCTTATCCTGGGTTACCGTCTATGGAAAAAAAACGTCGGTCACGCCCCCCTTTGGTGGACGGCGCTGCTGGGCTGGTTCGTGACGCAACCGTTGCTTATGCTGAGCTGGATTTTATTTCGCACCACATCGGCGACGCGCAGCGTGGAAACGCTGGCTAGGATTTTCGACGTCTCGAGTTATCAACAGCTGGGATTTCGAGAAAATTTCTATTTGCTGACGTTCGTATTTTTCGTCGGCATGGTGGCGCTCGGCTTAGCGACGCGTCACCGACATCGATTCGCGTCTAACGTCTGGCTCACGTACGCTGCCGAAATCGGCGCGACCGCGGTGGTGATCTTCGTCGTTCTAATATTTTTCCGACCGCTGAACCAGTTTATTTATTTTCAGTTTTAAACGGTTAGGGTCGAGCGAAATAATGTAAGTAGATATCCAACGCGAGCCAACCCGCCAGCGTCGCAAGCAAGTTCCAATGACCGTTGTTGCGCCGCAGCACCGCGAAGTTGAAATAAAGCACCGCGGGATTAGCCAGTTCGACGAAGTTCGGCAAGAAACGATTCACCGTCATGCGGTACGCGGCGTAGGCGGCGCCAAGCAATTGCGCTAGACGTTTTTCTTCGCGTCGCACACGGTTGCTCATATAAAACCAATAAAACACCGTGTACAAAATCACTACCCACCAGCTGCCGGTGAGAATTAAAAATCCGAGAATCAAAAAGTAGCGACCGAGATACATCGGATTGCGCACCAACACGTAAGGACCGCGTGCGGTCAACTTTTCGTTCTTAATCAGCGACGCGAACGACCAGAGCTGAATCACCTGTCCGAACATCGACACCACGAAACCGAATGGCATCAACTCGATATCCGAGTAGTACGCCACCAACATGACCAAGATAAACGCAAGTGCATAGCGCAGATTAAGAAAAATCCGGCGCGCGGTTGGATGATTGAACAGTGAGTCGATGGCGGTTTGCATAAGCTTCGGCGATTACGCCACTTTCCAAGTTAAATCGAGTTCGCGCGCGGCTTTGACGTCGTCGAGACGTCGCACCGGCAAGGTATGCGGCGCGGCTTTCACCATCTCCGGCTTGGCGCGCGCTTCCTTGAGGATTTCATCCATGGCGCCGATGAAGCGATCCAATTCTTCTTTCGCTTCGGTCTCTGTCGGTTCGATCAAGAAACATTCCGGAACCAACAGCGGGAAATAGGTCGTCGGCGCGTGGAAGCCCTTGTCGAGCAAACGCTTAGCGATGTCCATGGCGCTGACGCCGATATCGTCTTTGAGCTTCTTGAACGTCAGCACAAACTCGTGCGTCGCACGCCGCTTAGGAAACGCCAAATCAAATCCGCGTTTGGCGAGTTGCGCCATGATGTAGTTGGCGTTGAGTGTGGAGAACTCGGCCACGCGGTGCATACCTTCGCGTCCGAGCAAACGCGCGTACACATAAGCGCGCAGCAACACGCCGGCGTTGCCCATATTGGCGCTCAACCGGCCGATCGATTGCGGCCGGTCTTTTTCCGCGAGCAATCGATACTTACCTTCGCTTTGCTCGATCATCGGCACCGGCAAGAAAGGCTCCAGCCGTGCGCCCGCCGCTACCGGCCCGGCGCCGGGACCGCCGCCGCCGTGCGGCGTGGAAAAGGTTTTGTGCAAATTCATATGAATGACGTCGAAGCCCATGTCACCCGGCTTCACGCGTCCGAGGATCGCGTTGAGGTTGGCGCCGTCGTAATACAACAAGCCGCCAGCTTCGTGCACGATCTTGGCGATTTCTTGGATCTTGCGCTCGAACACGCCGAGCGTCGATGGATTGGTCAACATCAGCCCCGCTGTCTGCGGCCCGACCGCCGCCTTGAGCGCCGCGATATCGACGTCGCCGTTCGCGTCCGTCGGAATCTCGCGCACGCTGTAGCCGCACATCACCGCCGTCGCCGGATTGGTCCCGTGCGCCGCGTCCGGCACCAAAAATTCCTTACGTGCGCTGTCGCCGCGCGAATCGTGATACGCCCGAATCATCGCCACACCCGCGAACTCGCCCTGTGCTCCCGCGAGCGGCGTGAGCGAAACCGCCTTCATGCCGGTAACGTCCTTGAGCATCTCTTGCAGCTCGTACATACAAGCCAAAAACCCCTGGCCCGTCGACGCCGGCGCATGCGGATGCCTGCCAAGGAACTGTGGCAACATCGCCAACTTGTTACACGCGCGCGGGTTGTACTTCATGGTGCATGAACCCAGCGGATAAAACTGCGTGTCGATCGAAAAATTCTTCTGCGACAAGCGTGTGTAGTGACGCACGACTTGCAGTTCTGAGACCTCCGGCAGCAACGGCCGCTGCTTACGCAGGAGCTTTCCAGGAATGTCTTTCACCTCCGCTTTATTAAGCGGAGCTTGAGAATAATTTCGGCGTCCCGGTTGGGAGTGTTCGAAGATCAACATTTTGTCATCTCAATTACGAATATCTCTTTGCTCTTTAAATCGATCCGTGTGGGCTTCGCTCACCCTACATTACTTTCCGCTAATTCTATAAAGCGCGTCCGCGCCCCAACCAATAAGTTGGTCGCTTTTCAAAACGAGAGGTGTCGTCAGTGATTTTGTTACTGGTGTAAACCGTGGATTCTTTCGTGTCACATAGTACAAAACTTGATATTGAAAGCCGTCATTACCGATGAATGTTTCCACCGTCCATGGATTATTAACTATGCCGTCTTTCGTCTTTGCAGCATCCATTCCCATATGAGAAATAACATCATCTTTATTCATGCCAACGGAAAGTTGCGCCAGTTTGGATTGATTTGAAGATGCCAAATCAGCTAACGACATGTAGCCGCTAAATGCTGCACAACCAGCCAGTAGGACCACGATAATCGTTGTTATCCAACGCATATACGCCATAGCACTCCTCTTAACTCTCTTCCACGAAAAGCGTTTAACGCTACCGATCCTACGATGTTGCAGTTGCCGTTCAATCCCCGCATGGCGCAAACCATGTTTGCGCCATGCGGGGTGTGTTTCTTTTGGATACTTTTCTTTGCTTGTGCAAAGAAAAGTACCTCGCCCGCGGTGCGAGAACCGCCGTTAAATTTCTTACTCGACAACCGCGCGGAGCGTGAACAAACAATTAAATACTCCCCTCACCCTGTCCCTCTCCCTGCGGGAGAGGGACCCCATCACTTCAGCGCCGCAATCGCCGCATCGTAATTCGGTTCCTGCGCGATCTCCGGAACCAATTCCGTGTACTTCACGTTATCGTTCTCATCCAGAACCACCACGGCGCGCGCCGTGATGCCCGCCAACTTTCCATCTTGAATCAACACGCCATAATCTTTAGCGAAATCGCGCGAGCGCATCAGCGACAGCGTCTTCACGTTGGTGATGTTCTCGGCGCTGCAGAAACGCTTCTGCGCGAACGGCAGATCGGCCGAGATGGTAAGGGTGGCGACGTCGCCGCGCGCCTTGGCGAAATCGTTGAACTTCTTGGTGCTCATGGCGCAGATGCCGGTATCCAGCGACGGCACGATGTTCAGCAGTTTTTTCTTGCCTTGAAAATCGGCGAGGCTGATTTCCTTCAGATCGCCGTCGATTAATTTAAAGTTCGGCGCTTTGGAGCCGACCTTCGGTAAATCGCCGTTGGTGTGGATGGGATTACCAGCGTGTTTGATATTGGCCATGAGTTCCTCCTTGGTTAAACGGTGCGCGCGGCATGAGCGTTGGCCGACTGACGCTGCGCGAGAACGCGGTCCAGTTGTTGCGCGTAATGGGTGATGTCGTCGACGGTACGGGTTTCGGTGGCGCAGACCAGCAAGGCTTGGCCGAGTTCGGGATAGAACGGCGTCAGATCGAAACCGCCGAGAATTTTTTCCGCTTCCAGCGCTTGCAGCACGTCCGCGACCGGCGCGTCGAGTTTGACCACGGCTTCGTGGAAAACCGGACGTTTGAAAGCGCGCACGACGCCTTTCACCGAGGTCAGTTTCTGCACTAACGCGTTAACGTTGGCGTGGCATGCCGCGGCGACGCGCTCCAAACCGTCAGGGCCGAGCAGCGACATATAAATAGTGGACGCGGCGACGACCAATCCTTGATTGGTACAAATGTTCGACGTGGCTTTGGAACGGCGGATATGTTGTTCGCGCGCCTGTAGCGTCAAGGTGAATCCGGGTTTGCCTTCGAGATCCACCGTGCGACCGACGATGCGCCCTGGCATCTGCCGCACTAGTGCTTCTTTGCAGCATAAGAAACCGTAATACGGTCCACCGGAAGAAAGCGGCGCGCCAAGCGGCTGACCTTCGCCGGCGGCGATGTCCGCGCCTTTCGCGCCCCAATCGCCCGGCGCTTTGAGCAGCGCGAGCGACGTCGGATTTACCAAACCGATGACAAACATATTATTCGCATGCGCCCAGTCGGTCAGCTCGTCGACATCTTCCAGCACGCCGAAGAAATTCGGTTGCGGGATCACGAGCGCGGCGAAATCCTGGCCTTCGAAACGTTTGAGCGCGTCCATCGGCGTGTTGCCGTCTTCCGCGGAATATGGCGCCTCGACCAACTCGATGTCCTGGTTCTTAACAATCGCTCGCACCACGCGACGGTAAATCGGATGCACCGTCTGCGGCATCAAGATGCGGCGCGATTTTTTATGCGCGCGCACCGCCATCAACACCGCTTCGGCCAATGCCGACGCGCCCTCGTAGAGCGACGCGTTCGACACGTCCATGCCCGTGAGCGAGGCCATCATGGTTTGAAATTCGTACAACAACTGCAGCGTGCCTTGGCTGGCTTCGGCCTGGTAAGGCGTATACGCGGAATAAAACTCGCCGCGGGTGACGATTTCCCACACCGCCGCCGGGATATGGTGCTCGTAGGCGCCGGCGCCGATGAAATTGAGATAGGTGCCGTCTTGCGCCGCACGCGCGCTCATTAAGCGCGTGATATCCATTTCCGACAGACCTTCCGGCACCTGCGTCAGTTTGCCAGCACGCAGTTCTTTAGGAATTTCATCAAAAAGATCGTCGATCGAACGCGCACCGATCGCAGCGAGCATCGCGTCGATATCGGCGTCGGTATGGGGAATGAACGGCATGGGTTAGTGCTTTTCGGAATTGATCAAAGCTTCATACGCCGC
>JAHFQD010000381.1 GCA_023266455.1 Candidatus Muproteobacteria bacterium | reverse complement strand
CTTGATGATCGCCCCCGACGGCACGCCGAAAGTGCTGGAATACAATTGCCGTTTCGGCGATCCAGAAACGCAGCCGATCATTATGCGACTGCAATCCGATTTAGTGGAACTGATTCAAGCGGCGCTGGATAAGCGCCTCGATAAAGTTACCGCGAAATGGGATCCGCGCGCAGCGCTCGGCGTGGTGCTTGCCGCCGCCGGTTATCCCAGCGATTACCCTAAGGGAGAAATTATCTCCGGCCTGCCGGTTGGCGTTCCATTATTCGCAGAAGACTATCGGGTGTTCCACTCGGGCACGTCTATCCTCGACGGCGTACCGATCACGCACGGTGGCCGGGTGTTGTGCGTGACGGCGCTGGGCGATACAGTCGTCGCGGCCCAGCAACGCGCTTACGACATCGTGCAGCGCATACGCTGGAAAAATTTACATTACCGCACCGACATCGGTAGCCGCGCGATCGAGCGCGAAAAGAAATAATTTCTCGTTTTTAGGAATCATCATGGCTAAACCCTTCGTTGCCATTCTCATGGGATCGGACTCCGATCTCGATACGATGCAGTCTACGATCGAAATTTTGGACAAACTCGGCATCGCACGCGAAGTGCGCGTGCTGTCGGCGCATCGCACGCCGGACGCAACGCATGCCTTCGTTAAAGAAGCCGACGCGCGCGGTTGCATGGTCTTCATCGCCGCCGCCGGCATGGCGGCGCACCTCGCCGGCACCGTCGCGGCGCTTACCCTCAAACCGGTGATCGGCGTGCCGATCGACGCCGGCCCGCTCAAAGGCCAAGACGCGTTGTTGTCGACTGTGCAAATGCCGGGCGGCATCCCCGTCGCCTGCGTCGCTATCGGTAAAGCCGGCGCGAAGAACGCGGCGTATTTAGCGGCGCAAATCCTAGCGACGTCGGACACGGCGCTCGCGCAAAAACTCCAAGACGAACGCAAAGCGAACGCCGCCGAAATCGCAGCCAAAGACAAAGCGGTTCGCGAGCGCTTCAACTCCAAGGCCTAATGCAGCCCGCTCTTCAGCACGCCGCGCGCGTTCTGAAGCAAGGCGGTGTCGTCGCTTACGCCACCGAATATTGTTTCGGCCTGGGCTGCGATCCGCGCAACCACGCCGCCGTGCGCCGCTTGCTGCGCATCAAGCGGCGTCCGGTTTCCAAAGGTCTCATCGTGCTTGCTGGCGATTTATCTCAGCTCTCCTGGTACACGGACGATATCCCGACCAACGTTCGCGACAACTGGCCCGGGCCGTACACCTGGCTGCTCACGCCGCGCGTGCATGTGCCCGCTTGGATCACCGGCAAACATCCGCGCATCGCGGCCCGCGTTACCGCACACACGCAAGCGGCGGCGCTTTGTCTCGCCGCCGACATGGCGATTATTTCCACCAGCGCCAATCGCGCTGGCGAAACGCCGGCACGAGCGTATCGCGAAGTGCTGCGCCGTTTCGGAAACCACATCGATTACACGCTTTCCGGCGATGTCGGCGACGCACTGGCGCCAACACCGATTCGCGACGCGCAAAACGGTAACATCGTGCGATCAGGATAACGCCATGAATACGATCGACATCGACGCCGTTAAAAATTATCTGCTCGATCTTCAAGAACGCGTTTGCGCCGCGCTCACGCGCGAAGACGGGCAAACGTTCCGCGAAGACAAATGGGAACGCGCCGAAGGCGGTGGCGGACGCTCGCGTGTGCTCGCCGAAGGCGCGGTGTTCGAACAAGCCGGCGTTAATTTTTCGCACGTGTACGGCAAGAACATGCCGCCGTCGGCGACGGCGCACCGACCGGAATTGGCCGGGCGCCAATTTCAAGCGCTGGGCGTATCGTTGGTGATTCATCCGCGCAATCCCTATGTACCGACGTCGCACGCTAATGTGCGCTTCTTTCTGGCGGAGAAAGTCGACGCGCCACCGATTTGGTGGTTCGGCGGCGGTTTCGATCTCACGCCGTATTACGGTTTTTACGAAGACTGCGTGCACTGGCACCAAACCGCGAAGACCGCGTGCGATACGTTCGACGCAAGCTATTACTCACGTTTCAAAAAATGGTGCGATGAATATTTTTTTCTGAAACATCGCGGCGAACCGCGCGGTATCGGCGGGTTATTTTTCGACGACCTCAACGAAGGCGGCTTCGAACATTGTTTCGGTTTCATGAAAAACGTCGGCGATCATTTTCTGCCCGCGTATCTGCCGATCGTGCAACGACGCCAACGCGAAGCCCACGGCGAACGCGAACGCGACTTTCAACTTTATCGACGCGGGCGCTACGTGGAATTCAATCTTGTTTACGATCGCGGCACCTTGTTCGGTTTACAGTCCGGCGGACGCACCGAATCGATTTTGATGTCGCTACCGCCCCTGGTGAAATGGCGCTACGATTGGAAACCCGCGCTCGGCACCCGCGAAGCGGAATTGTACGAACACTATTTGAAACCGAAAGACTGGCTCAGCGAGAGATAAAACCGTGACGGATAAAATATTGCCGCCGAAACAAGAACCGGTGTTGCGCGTGGTACCGCGGCCGTCGGACACCAACGCCGCGGGCGATATTTTCGGTGGTTGGATCA
>JAHFQD010000380.1 GCA_023266455.1 Candidatus Muproteobacteria bacterium | reverse complement strand
GGGCACGGCAGCTAGGGTTACCTTGGGTGTATCTGGGTTACTTAATTCGGGAATGCGCGAAGATGTCTTACAAAGAAAATTATCAGCCACTCGAAGCCTACACGGATGGTCGCTGGCGTCCCCTCGTCCCCGACGAAACGTCGTCTCGCTAACCTCGTAGTTTGAATTTTATGTGCCATACTTCATCGAAGTAGGCATGGTAATTGCCGTTTGTTGAGCCAGGAAAGGCTTACAGCGAGGTGCAAACATGCTGAGTTTTTTATATCGTCTCATGCGCAGTTTCCAGCGGGAATACGGTTTCTTCCCCAACGTTGTCTATCTCAACGCCCTTCACTATCGCGCTCTGCGAAGCAATCTAGCGGACTTGAATCACGATCAAGTGGAAAGTTTTCTCCACCTACATATCGTGCTCGAATCCGACGCGTCGCATCCGCACGTGGGGTGGCAGGAGCAAACATGCCGTAGCCAAGCTGCTGGGATTTGAAGGTTTTTTGTTGATCTTCGCTTTACGCCTTAGCGTGGGTAAGGCAAACTACGCCGCCGGTTGAATCTAGAAAGGACCCGCGTGGCGAAAGAAGAACATATTGAGATGGAAGGCGTCATTGTCGAGACGCTGCCGAATACCCTATTCCGCGTCAAGTTGGATAATGGCCATGTCGTTACGGCCCATATATCCGGCAAGATGCGCAAAAATTACATCCGCATTCTCACTGGTGACCGAGTAACGGTACAGTTAACGCCGTACGATCTTACCAAAGGACGCATTACCTTCCGCGCGCGTTAGTTCAGCGTTGTTTTTGATACCCGAACGTAATTTTACCTAGCACCGACTGCGGAAAACCGTTGTTGAATCGGGATTGCATGGTCGTGTTCTGTCGATAAGAAAACTGTTCTTAGCGCTCGAATTCTCAGTCGCTACGATTGGTTTGGTGCTTAAGTTCATTATTATTCCAACTGTTGCCACCGACATCCCATGGCATACTGGTTACGCATTACTTGCCGAATTCATCGTTCCCACACAACGCGATGTTATAGAGCGAATTGCTAAGATTTTTTGTGTGCAAAAACAGCTGATATCGGATCCCATCAAGAAATCCGATTCAAAAAAAACGGGGAATCTAGTAAAAAGCGGCAGGTATAAAAAACGATCTCCCCGAGGAGCCCTCGGGGAGATCGGTGTCGATTAGTCTTCGACCGTAGTGACTTTTTGTGTGTTGTCGGCGCGTGGCTGAAAGCTGAACGTCAGTTTTTCGGTATTCGCCGAAACTTTAACGTGTCCGCCGTCTTCCAATTTACCGAACAATAATTCATCGGCCAGTGGTTTCTTAATGCGCTCCTGAATCAAGCGCGCCATCGGACGGGCACCCATTGCTGGATCGTAACCGTGCTGAGCCAACCAGGCTCGTGCGACGTCATCGACTTCGATCGTCACGTGCTTATCCGACAATTGCGCTTCAAGTTCTGTGATGAATTTGTTGACCACATGCATGATGGTCTGCTGATCGAGCGCCTTGAATTGGATAATCGCATCTAACCGATTGCGGAACTCCGGGCTGAACATTTTGCGTACTTCCTGCAAATCATCGCCCACGTGGTCCTGGTGCGTGAAACCGATGGAACTGCGCGCGATACGATCGGCGCCAGCGTTGGTCGTCATGATCAGGATCACGTTGCGAAAGTCCGCTTTGCGTCCATTGTTATCGGTCAATGTGCCGTGATCCATCACCTGCAACAGCAGGTTGAACACGTCGGTATGCGACTTCTCGATTTCATCGAGTAGCAATACCGCGTGCGGATGTTTGATCACTGCTTCCGTTAACAAACCGCCTTGATCGAAACCGACGTATCCAGGCGGCGCACCAATCAAGCGCGACACCGTATGCCGTTCCATGTATTCCGACATGTCGAATCGAATCAATTCGAGACCAAGGACGCGCGCGAGCTGACGTGTGACTTCCGTCTTACCGACGCCTGTGGGTCCGGAGAATAAATAAGATCCGATCGGTTTTTCCGGCGGACGTAAACCGGCGCGCGCGAGTTTGATCGCGGTTGCCAGCGCATCTATCGCTTCGTCTTGACCAAACACCGTCATCTTCAAGTCGCTTTCAAGACTGCGAAGCGTTTCTTTATCGGAGCTCGATACAGTTTTTGGAGGAATGCGCGCCATCTTGGCCACGATGTCTTCGATATCGTGAATGCCGATCGTCTTTTTGCGCCGTGCCGGCGGTACAAGCTGCTGTGAAGCGCCGGCTTCATCGATAACGTCGATCGCCTTGTCCGGCAGATGCCGATCACCGATGTAGCGCGCCGACAATTCCGCAGCCGACCGCAACGCCTGTTGCGTATACCGTACGCCGTGATGAGCTTCGAAACGATTTTTCAAACCGCGCAAAATTTCGACGGTTTCTTCCACCGACGGTTCTGTCACATCAATCTTTTGGAAACGACGCGACAGTGCACGATCTTTCTCAAAGATGTTTCGGAATTCCTGATAGGTGGTCGAACCGATGCAACGTAAGTCGCCATTCGACAGCACCGGCTTCAACAGATTCGACGCGTCCATCGCACCACCGGACGCCGCACC
>JAHFQD010000379.1 GCA_023266455.1 Candidatus Muproteobacteria bacterium | reverse complement strand
GACCTCAAAAACGCCAATCCGGAAGCCCGTATTCACGTGAAATTGGTGGCCGACGTCGGCGTCGGTACCATCGCTGCCGGCGTGGCTAAGGCGCGCGCCGACGTGGTGCTGATCTCCGGCCACGATGGCGGCACCGGGGCCAGTCCGTGGTCGTCGATTAAACACGCCGGGATGCCCTGGGAAATCGGCGTTGCCGAGGCGCAGCAAATACTAGTCGCTAATCGTTTGCGCGACCGCGTCGTTTTGCAAACCGACGGCCAACTGAAAACCGGTCGCGATGTCGTTGTCGCCGCGTTGCTCGGCGCCGAGGAATACGGATTTTCCACCGCACCGTTGATCGTGCTCGGCTGCATCATGATGCGCGTATGTCATTTGAATACTTGCCCGGTGGGTATCGCGACGCAGGACCCGGTGTTGCGTAAGAAATTCGCCGGCGATCCCGAACACGTCGCCAATTATTTTCGATTCATCGCCCAAGAAGTGCGCGAGATCATGGCGCGACTGGGTTTTCGTACGGTAGATGAAATGATCGGCCGCGTCGATCGACTCGATGTGAATCCGGCCGTCGAACATTGGAAGGCACGTGGTTTGGATTTCGGCAATATTCTTTATAAGCCGAAGCGCGACGCCGCCGTGGCGCTTCGTCATGTGAATGCGCAAGACCACGGTTTGGAAAAATCCCTCGATCGAACGACGCTGCTGCCGTTATGTCGCGAAGCCTTACTGTCCAAGAAATCGGTGGAGGCGACGTTACCGATTAAGAATATTCATCGCACGGTCGGCACAATACTCGGCTATGAAGTCACGAAACGCTACGGCGCCGAAGGACTCCCCGACGACACGATCCGCCTGCGCTTCAACGGCTCCGCTGGCCAAAGTTTCGGCGCGTTTCTGCCGCGCGGTATTACGCTGACGCTCGAAGGGGACGCCAATGACCATGTCGGCAAGGGGTTGTCCGGCGGCAAGCTCGTTGTCTTCCCACCGACATCGGCGGGTTTCGTCGCGGAAGAAAATATTCTGATCGGCAACGTCGCGCTCTACGGCGCTACCGCCGGCGAGGCTTATTTTCGGGGCGTCGCCGGCGAGCGCTTCGCCGTCCGAAATTCCGGCGCGACCGCCGTGGTCGAAGGCGTGGGCGATCACGGTTGTGAATACATGACCGGCGGCCGCGTCGTCGTCATCGGCAAAACCGGACGCAATTTCGCCGCCGGTATGTCGGGTGGATTCGCTTTCGTGTTCGACGCCGCCGGCGATTTCAGACGGCGTTGTAATTTGGAAATGGTGGATGTCGAAGCGCTCGGCGATGACGATGCGTCGACGGTGCAGCAATTACTGCAACGGCATACACAATATACGAACTCCGCCGTCGCCGCGCGCCTGCTCGCCGATTGGGCGACGGCGCAGAAGAAGTTCGTCAAAATTGTTCCCAAGGACTACAAACGAATACTCGCCGCCATCGATAAAGCGCGCACCAGCGGCATGTCGGAAGAGCAGGCGGTGATGGAAGCCGCGCATGGGTAAAACCACTGGCTTTATCGAGTTCAAACGCGCCAAACAACCGTATCGGCCGGTCGTGGACCGTGTGCGCGATTGGAAACAAGTCATGCTGCCGTATCCGGAAACCGCGCTTAAAGAACAGGGCGCGCGGTGCATGGACTGCGGTATTCCGTTTTGCCATCAAGGTTGTCCGCTTGGCAACGTGATTCCAGACTGGAACGACCTCGTGTTTCGCGGACGGTGGGACGAAGCGATCGAACGCTTGCATGAAACTAATAATTTTCCGGAATTCACCGGCCGCCTGTGCCCGGCGCCGTGCGAAGGCGCGTGCGTGTTAGGGATCAACAACGATCCGGTAACGATCCGCGCCATCGAACTCGCCATCGTCGAACGCGCCTGGCAGGAAAATCGAATCGAGCCGTTACCACCGAAAAAAGAGACGCGCAAGAAAATCGCCGTCGTGGGCTCCGGTCCGGCCGGCTTGGCGTGCGCGCAGCAGCTCCGGCGCGCCGGACATGCCGTCACCGTGTTCGAGCGCGCCGATCGTGTGGGCGGATTACTGCGTTACGGTGTCCCCGAGTTCAAAATGGAGAAGCGCGTGCTCGATCAACGTCTCGAGCAAATGCGCGCCGAAGGCGTGGTGTTTCGCGTTAACGCGCATATCGGCGTCGATTTTCCCGTCGATGTATTACGTCGCGATTTCGACGCCATCATGCTTGCCGGCGGTGCGACCGACGCGCGCGATTTAAAAGTACCGGGTCGTGAACTACCCGGTGTGCATCTGGCGATGGAATATTTAACGCAGCAAAATCATGTCTGCGCCGGCGATCTTATCGGCGAGCGCCGCATCGACGCCGCCGGCAAGCGTGTGGTTATCATTGGTGGCGGCGACACCGGTGCCGATTGTCTCGGTATCGCTAACCGGCAAGGTGCGACAAGCGTGCATCAACTCGAAATCATGTCGCACCCACCGCAAGCGCGCGCCGCCGGCAATCCTTGGCCGCAATGGCCGCTGATTTTCCGCGTCTCCTCGGCGCATGAAGAAGGCGTCGAGCGGGTCTATTCCGTATCGACAAAACGTTTTTTGG
>JAHFQD010000378.1 GCA_023266455.1 Candidatus Muproteobacteria bacterium | reverse complement strand
GGAGTGATACACGAATTGCTGTAGTTGCTGGCGATACGCGGCGAAATCTTGAATCGGTCGCGTCGCTACACCCGAATCCATCGCCGCTTGCGCCACCGCTGGCGCGATACGCGCAATCAAGCGCGGATCGAACGGCTTAGGAATTAAATATTCTGGGCCAAAACGTAAATTCTGATCGCCATACGCGGCCGTCACCACGTCGGATTGCTCCGCATGCGCAAGTGCGGCGATTTCACGCACCGCCGCCAACTCCATTTCGGCGGTGATCGTGGTCGCGCCGACGTCGAGCGCGCCGCGGAAAATAAACGGGAAGCACAGCGTGTTGTTCACTTGGTTCGGATAATCCGAGCGACCGGTGGCGATGACGCAATCGGGTCGCGCGGCTTTCGCCGCTTCCGGCATGATCTCGGGCGTCGGATTGGCGAGCGCCAAAATCAACGGACGCGCCGCCATCGTCTTCACCATCTCCGGCTTGAGCACGCCGGCGGCGGACAAACCGAGGAACACATCCGCGTTCGGAATGATGTCGGCTAAAGTGCGGCCGGTGGTCTCGCGCGCGTAACGCGCTTTGTTGTCGTCCATGTCGTTGGTGCGGCCTTTGTAGACCACGCCCTTGCTGTCCGTGATCAACACGTTTTCTTTACGCAGGCCGAGGTGCACCAACAAATCGAGACAAGCGAGTGCCGCCGCGCCGGCGCCGGAGCAAACGAGTTTGATTTCTTCCATGCGCTTGCCGACGATCTTCAAGCCGTTCAACACCGCCGCGGCGGTGACGATGGCGGTGCCGTGTTGGTCGTCGTGGAATACCGGAATCTTCATCCGGCTGCGCAGTTTCTTCTCGACGTAAAAGCAATCGGGCGCCTTGATGTCTTCGAGGTTGATACCACCGAACGTCGGTTCGAGTGCGGCGATGATGTCGACGAGTTTATCCGGATCAGTTTCGTTGATTTCGATATCGAATACATCGATGCCGGCGAACTTCTTGAACAAAACAGCTTTACCTTCCATCACCGGTTTACCCGCGAGCGGGCCGATGTTGCCAAGGCCAAGCACCGCGGTGCCATTGGTGATGACGCCGACAAGATTGCCGCGCGCGGTCATGCTCGCCACTTCGGCGGGATTGGCGACGATCAATTCGCACGCCGCGGCCACGCCGGGGGAATAGGCCAGCGCTAAATCTTGCTGGTTGGTCAATTCTTTCGTCGGAACAACCGCGATTTTCCCGGGCTTCGGGAAGCGGTGGTAATCAAGCGCTGCAGACTTTAAACGGTCATCCATTCGAATCACTCGTAAGAAATAAGTTGGGTCGACGTTATTTTGTAATGTCGGGGGTGCGCATTATCCCTGTTTGCGGCTCACTCGGCGATAGGAGGAGATTTCACGAGAAATTAGGCCCAAACCGGCCAACCGCCTTCGGATCGCCGAGGATTTAGCGCTTTCTCAGACCGTATCCTTTTAAGGAGCTGATTCGTCTTTGTATTGAATCCCACCTATATATAGGAGTCGCATCATGCCCATGTGCTTTATCGAAGCCCCGCTGGGGGCTGGAATCGCCGCGAAGAAACAACTTGTCGGAGAAATTGCCGCCGCGCTCAAAGATTCCTACCGCCTAAACGACACGCGCGTATTCATACGTGAATATCCAGCCGAAAACGCAAGCCAAGACGGCGTCCTAAAATCGGAAATCAGGCCTGTATGCTTCATTGAAGGACCGACGATCTCCATCGACGTGAAACGCAAAATGGTGGCCGTCATCGACGCCGCAGTTACCCAGGCGTATCAAAATTTGATCGACGCACGCGAGGTCATGATATTGATAAACGAATATCCCCTGGGAAACGCCGCCAAGGGCGGCCGACTGCAAGGCGATAAACCAGAAATTGCCGAAGCGCTAAGGCAACAAAACTAGCTAGGCTATGACGGAAAAAGATTCGATACTTTCCGACTTGCAGCAAGCGAGCGCGCGTTTCTTGGCGTTGGTGGAAGACATTCGTCCTGAACTGCACCGCTATTGCGCACGCATGACCGGATCGATCGCCGACGGCGAAGATATCGTTCAAGAAACGCTCGCACGCGCCTATTACGAAATATCCCAACTTCAAGAACTGCCGGCGTTACGTCCATGGCTGTTCCGCGTCGCACACAACTGCGCGATCGATCACCTGCGCCGCTACGACCGACGCATGAGCGAACCGTTGGACGCGACGCATGAGATCGCCGGGAACGACATGCAAAATCCAGATGACGCGTTGGCGCGCAATCAAATCGTTCAAGCGGCAGTATCGCGCTTTATCGAGCTGCCGCCGCACCAACGCAGCTGTGTGATTCTCAAAGACGTTCTCGATTATTCGCTCGAAGAGATCGCCGCGCTGCTGGAGTTGAGCATACAAGCTGTAAAGGCCGCGCTGCACCGCGGTCGTCAACGACTGCATGCACTGTCCGACGCACCTTCACCTGCGTCGCACTGACCTGCCGGCTTTCTTCGGACCATCCATAGCTAGAGAGATGGCCGTTCAGGATTGGTTGTTAATAGTTGCTGTTTAAACTCCATTGGCGTCAGCATACGAAGACTCGAATGCGGACGC
>JAHFQD010000377.1 GCA_023266455.1 Candidatus Muproteobacteria bacterium | reverse complement strand
CAAACAAAATTCCGCGACCGTCGATGCGACGCCGGAAAAACATTATCGCCATTACCGCGTGAGCGCGATTAGTTTGTACGGCGTCGAAGGTTCGGCGTCCTCGGTGCGACCAGATTTATTTCAAAGCGGCTATCTCCACTTCAATGGAAAACGTTATGACCAAGCGGCGGAAATGTTTGTGCAGGCCTTGCGCGAGGCGTCCGATAACGGTTACGCCCGCGAATATCTCTCTCGCGCGTTGCTCGAGCAGGGCAAGATCGACGAAGCAATTGGGCATTTGCAAGAACTAGCGCGTGTCGCCGGATTCGAAACCGTCGCGTTCAATCTGCAAGCGGACGCGTTTTTACGCACGCATCAAGTTTCGCGCGCGCGCAACCTGATCGACCGCGCGCGTGCCGGTAAACACGCCGATGCCGAGACGTTTTATCTGTGCGGCAAAGTGTTGCTTACGCTTAACGACGCGCTGGGCGCGTCGGAATGTTTCGAGCAATCGCTCAAGCTGGGGCGGCAAACCGCGGAAGTACATCTCTTATTAGGACAAACCTACGCTCGGCTCGACGCTTCGCAGAAAGCCGTCGCCGAGTTCGACAAGGCTGCCACGCTGGAACCGAATAACGCCGCGGTGTGGTCGCAAAGCGGTCTGGCGTTGCAGGTGTTGGGCATGCATAAAGAAGCCAACGAGCGCTTTGAAAAAGCGCTCGCGCTCGAACCGCTCAATGCCGCCGCGCGTTTAGGCGCGGCGCGCGCGTTCGTCGCCTTGCAACAATACGATCAAGCGCAATCGGTGGCGACAGCCTTGATCGGTGTACCGGAGCAAGAAGCGGCCGGTTATTACTTGTTGGGCGTCGTGGCGCAGGCGCGCAATCAGTTACAAGAGGCCGTGCTCAATTTCAAACGCGCCACCGCTAAAGATTCCAGTAACGTCGTCGCCTGGTTGGCGCTCGCCGACGTGCAAGCGAAGCTCAAAGCCGACGCTGGTTTGGTCGAAGCGCTGCGTGCGGCGGTGAAAGCCGATCCGAATAATTTCGACGCGCGTCTGCATCTCGCTCGGCATTTACAGCGCACCGGCAACCACGCCGAGGCGGCGGAGCATTTCGCACGCGCGTCGGATTTGTCGCCGAATCATTATCTAACGCGCGAGGGCTATACGATCTCGTTGCTGGCGTTAGATCGATTGAAAGAAGCCGCGTTGCAAGCGACCGAAGCCACGCGTTTAGCGCCCAACGACGTCGAACCGTTGCTGCAAGCTGCCGAGATCGCGCAACGCCAGGGCAAACACGGCGACGCCGTGTCTTCTCTCACGCGCGCCTATAAGTTGCAGCCGGCATCGGCAGATGTGAATTTGAAACTCGGTTCGGTGTACGCCGAGACGCGCGCCTACGACGATGCGCAGACATATTTAGAAAAAGCCGCTTTGCTCGACTCGCGCAATCCGCGTGCCTACGAGCTGCTCGGCGCGATGTATGTGGACAGACGTTTATTCGACGCGGCGATTAAGAATTACAAAAAAGCCTACGAACTTAATCCGTCGTCAGAAAATAATCTGCAACTTAACGCTGCCTATGCCGAGCAGAAGAAGGCCGCCGAATTCAAAGACAATGCGCCGCGTATTGTGTTGCAAGACATGACGCTCAAACGCGTATTCTCGGCGGCGTATAAGCAGAATGAACCGGTTGGCTCGATCAAATTGAAGAACGCGAGTTCGTCGGATTACACCAACTTAAAGTTCAGCTTCTATATAAAAGGTTACATGGACTTCCCCGCGACCAAAGAAATCGCGGTGCTGAAAGGCCAAGAAACATTGGAACTGCCGCTCGATGCTGCGTTCAACAACAAGATACTGGTGTTGGACGAAGATACCGGCGTGCAAGTGGAAGCGAAGGTGTCCTATTTCCAAGAGGGTCGAGAAGGGAGCGTGGAGTTGACGCGGCCGATGACCATCTACGGCAAGAACGCCTTGCTGTGGCGCGATTTCAACATGGTCGGCGCGTTCATCACACCTAAAGATGAAACGCTAAAAAATTTCGTGCGCGCGGCGTTGAACCAACAGGCCACCGACGACAGCGTGCTCAATCGTAAGTTAGTGTTGGCGATGACGATCTTCGACGTGCTGTCGGCGCATGGCCTGCGTTATCTGCCGGATCCGAATAGTCCGTATTCCAAAGTGAGTGCCGATCAAGTCGACTACGTTCAGTTTCCGCGCGAGACGCTGCGGTTGAAGAGCGGCGACTGCGATGATTTATCGGTGTTGCTCGCCGCGGCGTTGGAGAACGTCGGCATCGAAACCGCGTTGATCGACGTGCCGGGTCATTTGTTTATGATGTTCAATACCGGGTTGGCGGAAAACGACGCGGATCAAATCAGCCTGCAGGATGATTTATTAGTCATCTATAACGGTCAGGTGTGGATACCTGTCGAAACCACGATGATCGCGACCAGTTTCTCCGAAGCGTGGACCGAAGGCGCGAAGAAGTATCACGAGCAAGCGCGCGCTAAAAAACTGACGGTGCTACCAGTGAAGACGGCGTGGGAAAAATCGGTACCGGTAACCTTGGCACCGTCCGACACCGCGTTGGAATTGCCGGCGGGCGA
>JAHFQD010000068.1:7598-8240 GCA_023266455.1 Candidatus Muproteobacteria bacterium | reverse complement strand
TGCCTACCCCCTGCTCCCCTCGCCGGTTTACGATCCGGACGGCGCCAAAAGATTACTCGCCGACGCCGGTTACCCCAATGGTTTCGAAATAACATTGGCGGCACCGAACGACCGCTACATGAACGACGAGCAAATCGCGAAAGCGATCGCACAAATGTGGACCAAGATCGGCATCAAAACTACCGTTAACGCCATGCCGTCCAACGTTTTCTTCGGCAAGCGCAGCAAAAATGAATTCGGCTTATGGCTAGCGGGATGGGCAGCACAAACTGGCGAGATGTCGTCACCCTTACGCGCTTTGGTCGCGACACCTAATAAGGAGAAAGGTTGGGGTGCTGCGAACCAAGGTCAGTATTCAGACAAAACACTCGATAGGCTAATCGATCAAGCCATGCTCACGGTCGATGACACCAGACGGCGGAATCTGCTGCGAGAAGCGAGCAAGCGTTCGATGGAACAATTCGGCGTCATCCCCATTCATTACGAAGTAACGCCGTGGGCGATGAAAAAAGAACTTGAGTATCAGCCGCGCGCCGATCAATTCACCAATGCGTACGATATCGTTACCACAAAACCGTGACGATACGACGAAATTGACGGTCACTGGATACAACCGTAAACTTCACCCCCCCATTAGTAGTC
>JAHFQD010000068.1:0-7588 GCA_023266455.1 Candidatus Muproteobacteria bacterium | reverse complement strand
AGCACTGCCTTCACACGGCAGGGGTCGCAGGTTCGAACCCTGCATCGCCCACCATGTTTTCAGTCACTTAACAGCCTCTGCATTTTCCTCCTGTTGTTGAACGTGACCAGATCGTGACTTCGGCACTAACGCATCGACCGCTGCCCGGACGTTTTCGGGCGCCAAGTGCGCGTAGCGCTCCGTCACCTTGACGGTGCTGTGACCGAGTAAGTCACGCACCGCCGGCAACGCAACGCCCGCGTTCACCAGCCACGCCGGGCGCAGTCTTTGAAGGATTTGAACATTCCGGGCGTTGGGCTTCATCCGTTGCACGGAACACCCAAACGCCACGCGCTTTCCGTGAATGGACCCTGGCGGATCACATTTGAATGGATTGATGCAGATGCTTGGCGGGTAGATTTGGAACAGTATCACTGAGAGGTAATGAATATGGCACGCGCGAAAGAGTATGTGTTGACGGAAACACCGAAGGTGGCACCGACGCATCCGGGTGAAGTTCTGCGTGATGATGTATTGCCGTCGCTCGAAATGAGCGTCGCCGAGGCCGCCCAGGCCTTGAATGTCAGTCGCCAGACGCTACATCGCATTCTCGCCGGCACGATGGCGGTCTCACCCGAAATGGCCGTGCGGTTGGGCAAGTTTTGCGGCAACGGCCCGGAACTATGGCTGCGCATGCAGGCGGCTTACGATCTCTGGCATGCCGAGAAACGGCTGCGCGCGGAAGTCAGACGCATTTCTACTCGCAAGGTGCCGGCGCATCGACGCGCTGCGTAAGCAAATCTCGACCGGAACAAAACAACAACACCAGCAGAACACTTTTCGAAAGAGTCCGCTTGCGACCCAAAGCAGACATTAGCCATATACCCAATAGAACCAAACGGAAAGCGCATTTGCTTAGCGCCCAGCCAGCAGCCGTCCAGCCCTACGTCGCAACAAAAAGTTCAAATGGCTGAATCTCGCTAGACTCTTGCGCCAGTGATACAGCGTGTTCTCGGGAATGCCGGTTCCCCGGGCCAAGGCCGGTATCGATATCGCTTCGTTCAGCATCCGGCACTTCGCTTTTCCGCCCTACCGCGTGCTCTTTCGTTAGTCAACCGACAGGTATGCCGCCGAATCTGTCGGTTCTTCTACACTTAGCGCGGCGCCACCGTTAGCCTTCGCGCTATACATGGCGACATCGGCCAGCTTTATTAAATCGCAGGGATCTTTTGCGTCCATAGGATAGACGGCGGCGCCGATACTGAGTGTGACGGTAATTACGATCCCACCAAGATTATAAGGCGAGGCCAACTGCGTGCGGATTTTCTGTTCTACTATCGTAGCGCTTTGTGCGCCATCGACTTCCGGCAACATGACGATGAATTCATCGCCACCATAGCGGCAGGCCGTGTCCTCGCTGCGCAAACAGCAGGACAAACGCTGCGCCACCGCCTGCAGGAGTCGGTCTCCGGTGAGATGCCCGAGTTTGTCGTTGATCGCTTTGAATCCGTCGACGTCGAAGAATACGAGTGCCACCCGCTTTTTCTGTCGCGACGCCAATGCGATCGCCTGGTTAAGCCGGTCCAACAGCAAGCGGCGATTGGGCAAACCGGTGAGCATATCGTGATAGGCGAGATGATTCGCTGTCGCTACCTCTTTCTCAAGCGCTATCAATTTGCGTTGGAGATGTAAATTAATTTCCACAAATATTTCCAACTTTTTCTGCACGGCGGTTAAATGTCGTTCATTGACTATGAGCACTTGCATAAGTTCCGCCAGCGCCACACGAGACTGCTGCAACCGCACGCTCAAATCTGCCGTATCATTTTGTTCCCACCCACGCGAAGACCATCCATTAGAAAATGCGCTTTTGAAAATAGATGATTTACCACTGCGGAATGCGGTCCCGTTCTTCATCGGCACGGCTCCTTTAACAAAAACACCATACGCAGAAGATGCGCCGCGCAGGCATATCGGTAGATGTCGACCCAATCAAACGGCGATGGGCCATAACCCCTAAGGATTAAACCGCCGAATACTCATAAGTTCTGTACGTTACCGTACATTTTGCAATTGGATTACGATTCGCTCACAATCTACGGCTGCACAATTTTCGCCATGCCCTTATGTGTGCTAACTAACATAACGAATTACCGAAGCGCGCGGTCCGCCGAACATTTCGGATGAAACCTTGCCTAACCCAATCGCAATGACTCCAACTCATAACCGCCTGTTGTCAGCCTTGCCGGCTGAAGTGCTCGATCGCCTGCTGCCCGACCTGGAGCTGGCACCCATGCCGCTGGGTAAGGTGCTCTACGAATCCGGCGCCGAATTGAAGCATGTTTATTTTCCGGTCCCGAGCTGTATCGTTTCGATGCTGTATGTGATGGAAGATGGCGCCTCGGCGGAAATCGCCGTGGTCGGCGATGAAGGCATGGTCGGTATCGCCTTGTTCATGGGTGGCGGCACCACCACCAGCCGGGCGTTGGTGCAAAGCGCGGGCTACGCGTTTCTGTTGAAAGGTAAAGCGCTGATAAGAGAATTCCAACGCCACAGTGGGCTACAAATTTTGCTGCTGCGTTACACGCAAGCACTGATCACGCAGATGTCGCAGACCGCCGTGTGCAATCGACACCATTCGGTGGAACAACAACTCTGTCGCTGGTTGCTGTTGAGTCTGGATCGCCTGTCCGGCAACGAACTCACCATGACCCAGGAGTTGATCGCCAACATGCTGGGCGTGCGCCGCGAAGGTGTTACCGAGGCGGCGGGTAAACTTCAAGCGCAAGGCCTGATTCGCTACAGCCGCGGCCATATCGCGATCCTCGATCGGCCGGGGCTGGAAGCGGAGGTGTGCGAATGTTATGCGGTAGTGAAGAAGGAATATGACCGCTTGTTGCCTAGAAAAAAAACGACTTTAGTGAGTTGTGAAGTTTAGATCGTTCGACATCCCGACACTGGGGCGCTGTTGATCTTGAACCGCGTGCACTCGCACCTCGACCGCATGTTCGCGGCGATCATCGATCAGCGGGATGGCCAAATCGTGCTGCTTAACACCGTCCACGATGACGCGACTCGCGCCATTCGCATCGTGTGTTGGCATGACGACGATGTGGTAGACCGTCTCCCGATAGCGGTAGTGCAGGGTGAATGTTTTCCAGTCTGCCGGCAGGCACGGCGTGAAGTACAGCTTGTCTACGTCCAGTTTTAATCCCAGAAGTGATTCCACGATCATCCGGTACATCCACCCGGCCGAACCGGTGTACCAGGTCCAGCCACCGCGTCCAATGTGCGGCGTGACCGCATAGACATCGGCGGCGGCGACATAGGGTTCGACTTTATAGGTCGCCACGGCTTGCAGCGTTCTGCCGTGGTTCACCGGGTTAATCATATTGAACAGTTCCCAAGCGCGCTTACGGTCACCCAATTTGGCGAACGCCATAATCGCCCAGATGGCCGCATGGGTGTATTGCCCGCCGTTCTCGCGTACACCCGGTACATATCCTTTGATGTAGCCTGGGTCCAGAGCCGACTTGTCGAACGGCGGGTCCAGCAACTGCACGAGCGCATGATCCCGACGCACCAGGCGTCGATCCAACGCATTCATGGCGAAGCGGGCACGTTCGTTTTCGCCATCATCGGAGAAACCCACCGCCGACAAAACCGACCAGCTTTGCGATATCGAATCAATCTGGCATTCGGCGTTGGCGGCCGACCCGAGCGGTGTGCCGTCGTCGAAGTAGGCGCGGCGATACCAATTGCCATCCCAGCCATGTTGCTCGATGTTCGCGCGCAGTTGTAACCCCTCGCGCTCGCAACGTTCGGCGAAAGACGTATCGCGCTGCCGGCGAGCGAGATCGGCGAACTGTTGAAGCACGTCATGCAAAAAGAATCCGAGCCAGACACTCTCGCCTTTCCCATCCTTGCCCACCCGATTCATGCCGTCGTTCCAATCGCCACCGCCCATCAGCGGCAAGCCGTGCTCGCCAAATCGAAGCCCCCTTTCAATGGCGCGCACACAATGCTGATACAAGCTCGCGGTCTCGCGGGACCGGCCCGGCATATCATAATAAGAGTCGTCCTCCAGGTTGACCGGGCGGCCTTCGAGGAAGTGAATGGATTCATCCAACACGCCGGTGTCGCCGGTCGTCAGCACATAGCGGCAGGTCGCGAGCGGCAACCACAGGTAATCGTCCGAGCAATGGGTGCGCACGCCGCGGCCGGTGGGCGGATGCCACCAATGCTGCACATCGCCTTCCCGAAACTGTCGGCTCGCACACAATAGCAATTGCTCGCGCACGCGTTGCGGCTCGGCATGCACCAGCGCCATCACATCCTGCAATTGGTCGCGAAAACCGAAGGCGCCGCCGGATTGGTAGTATCCACTGCGTGCCCATAGGCGACAGGCGATGGTCTGGTACAGGAGCCAGCCGTTGGTCAACACATTAAGCGTTGGGTCGGGTGTTTCCACTTGCACCGCACCCAACGTGTGATTCCAGTATTGGTACACTGCATCGAGTGCGCCGCGCGCGGCGGGCGTGCCGCGGAAGCGATGCACCAGCTGGGCGGCTGCATCGGCGTCATGTCCCACACCGAGCCGAAAAATAATCTCGCGCTCCTGCCCATCCGCCAATTCGAAATTTGTTTGGATCGCGGCGCACGGATCCACGGCCATTCCCGCTCTGCCGGAAAACCGTGCGCGTTGCAGTGCGGCTGGGCGCTTAGGGGTGCCATTGCGTCCGAGGAATTCCGTGCGGTCACCACTGGTTATCCGGGTCTCGTCGTCCACGTCGAAAAATGCCACGCGCTCGGCGAACTCGGTGTTGTAGGCATTGCGCGCGGTGAGCGCACCGCTGTGCGGATCGACTTCAGTGACCACATGCATCGCCGACTTGGGACGCAAATCCCCCAGCACCCACTCCACATAACCGGTGGCCGAGAGTTTGCGCGTTCGACCCGAGGTGTTGCGCACCTTCAACACCGAGAACTTGATGGCGGCATCGACCGCGACATAGACCGTCAACTCCGAGTGAATGCCGCCCTCGTTGTGCTCGAAGACGCTGTAGCCGAAGCCGTGCCGGCTGACGTAATAACCAGTTCCGCGACTGGGCAACGGCGTGGGCGACCAGAAATAACCGCTCTCTTCATCGCGCAGATATAAAGCCTCTCCACTGGCGTCGCTCACCGGGTCGTTGTGCCAGGGCGTGAGACGGAACTCATGGGCGTTTTCGCTCCAGGTATACGCCTGGCCGCTCTCGGAGATCACGGTTCCGAAATGCGCATTCGCGATCACGTTCACCCACGGCGCCGGCGTCGTTTGTCCAGGCGCCAAGGTGATGACGTATTCGCGCCCATCGCGGGTGAACCCGCCCAGACCGTTGAACAGAATCAGATCACGCGGCGGCAACGCGGTGATGAGCTCGCGCGCGCGCGGTTGGGTCGGTGAGAATGACGCAAGGCGCACCGCCAGTCCGCGGCGTTCGCTGAACATGGCGAGCGCATCCGGCTTTGGACCACGACGGTTGATCTGTTCGGCCAGCGTTCCGCGGCGATCGCTGAGAATGGCGCGCGCCACCGACTGCAACAGCACGCGATCCTCGTCCGATATTTGCTCCGCCGGCCGCACGAAGATGCCGCCCGGTTGATCCATCGCGCGCGCTTTGTCGCCCGCCGCAATCAACCCGATGATCTGTTCCTGAAGCAGTTGCCGGTAACCGGCCCGGTCTTCGTTCCAAATGACCAGATCGACCGCCAGCCCCTTCAACCGCCAGTACGCGTGTGCCTGCACCAACTGGCGCACCAAATCGAGATTGGCCACGTCGCCAATCTGCAATAGCACGATCGGCAAATCGCCGGAAATGGCGTAACCCCATAACCCGGACTGTCCGCGCCGGTTCTTGGCGAGCACACTCGCATCAGCGCGCAACGAGGAGTTGGCATACAGCACGGAACTGGCCAAGCTGCCATAGAGTTGCGCGTCGGCTTCGGTGGCATTGATCTGCTGCAGCACCACCTGCGCGTGGGTCCAGGCCAGCTCGAACACGCGATCGGCGAGACGCCGATCCTGGTACTTGTCGATCAGACGCAACGCAACATCGCGCGCATCGGCGATGCCGGAAATCATATCGAGCGTCGCCGTTTGATCCGGCTCGATGGTGATGCGATAGCGGATGGCGACCATCGGATCGAGTACCGATCCTTGGCTACCGGACAGCGCCGACGAACTTGCCCGCTTACCGGGTTGCGCCACCGCGCTCAGCGCAGAGGGTGCGACCACCGTGTTCCCGCGACCAGTGAACTGCGCGCGATCCGTCTCATAGGATATCTCGTCGATTTCGGCGCCGTGCGCGGTCATCAGGTGCAGCATCCACGGTGCCGGCTCATTCTGCGAACGCGGCCGGCGTGTGCACAGAATCGCCCGACGCGCTTCGTCAATCTCGGTCTGAACGAACAGATTGCTGAATGCCGGATGCAGCGCATCGGCGGCCGCCGATGCGAGCACCACCTCGGCGTAACTTGTCACCTCGATGGTTCGGCGTACCGGCGAGCGGTTAGTGATGCGCACGCGGCGCAACTCGATGTCGTCTTCCGGCGAAACGGCGATCTCGGTATGAGTGTCGATATCTTGATCGCGGCGTCGGAACTCTACGCGCCCCTCGGAAAAAATCGCTTCGTAGTGTTTCGGTTTTTTCAGCGTCGGCTGGTAGGCGGTTGACCAGAACTCCCCGTTCGCCACATCGCGCAGATAGCAGAATGTTCCCCAGTGGTCGCAGGTCGCGTCTTCCCGCCAACGCGTGACCGCAAGATCTTTCCAGCGGCTGTAACCGCCTCCGGCGTTTGTCACCATCACGTGGTAGCGACCGTTCGACAACAACTGCACTTCCGGTTTCGGCGTGTCGGGACTGGCAAATACACGAATCGGTGTCACCAGCTGGTCTGTGGTCGTCGCCTGCACGGCGGACAGATCGGCCACATGCGCATAGAACGCTGTCGCTTTGGGAATCCGTTCCTGCAGCAATAACACGGTCGCCTGGAACTGCGGGTCCGACTCGAAGCGTTTTTGCATCGGACGATCCAACAGCACATAGGCCAACGACAACAAACTCATGCCCACGTGGTGCGCCATGAACGACTGCACGACCACGCTGGTCCGACCGCGCGGCACGCGCGCGGCGGTGTAGTCGATCGCTTCATAAAGACCGAATCGGCCCTCGAACCCATCCGCGGCAAGTCGTTGCAGATTCATGCACGCCGCCTCGGGTGTCACCATGAGCGCAAGCATCGACGCATACGGTGCAACCACCAGGTCCTCGGCGAGCCCGCGCTTGAGCCCAAGACCGGGCACACCGAAGGCACGGTACTGATAGTTGAGATGGGCGTCGATCGTGTTATAGCCGGATTCCGACATGCCCCACGGCACGCCGCGTAACCCACCGTACTCGATCTGTCGCTGCACCGCGGCCTGGTAGGTTTGGTCGAGCAACGTGCCGTCGTAGGTCGGCATCACCAGCAGCGGCATGAGGTACTCGAACATCGAACCGCCCCACGAAAGCAGCACCGCGCCGCCCCCGGCGGTCGTGAGCTGACGCCCGAGGGCAAACCAACTCTC
>JAHFQD010000376.1 GCA_023266455.1 Candidatus Muproteobacteria bacterium | reverse complement strand
GGGTTTTTTCTATTATCTACTACTATCTTTGGGTTTGAGCGCGAACTGTGGTGGCCAGCGAAGCGATCATACACGTCGAAGACTTCACCGCAGCCTATGACGGTCAGGTGATTCTTAGCGGCGTAAACTTTGACGTGCATCTCGGCGAAACGTTCGTGATCATGGGCGGCTCCGGCTGCGGCAAGAGCACTTTACTGAAACACATGATCGGCTTGTACAAGCCGGCCCGCGGTAAAATTTTTATCGACGGCGCCGATATCGTCGGCGCGGACGACCAGCAGCGCAAGGAAATCCTGCGCAAGTTTGGCGTGATGTATCAGAGCGGCGCGCTGTTCGGCTCGATGACGCTCTTGGATAACATTCGACTGCCCTTGGAGGAATTTACCGATCTGCCGCCGGAAGCGATTCGCCTGATCGCTTTGATGAAGCTCAAACAGGTCGGCTTGGTCGGCTTCGACAATCACATGCCATCGGAGCTGAGCGGCGGCATGCAAAAGCGCGCGGCGATCGCGCGCGCCATGGCGCTCGATCCGCGGATTTTGTTTCTCGACGAGCCGTCGGCGGGACTGGACCCGATTACGTCCGCCGAGCTCGACGAGTTGATCGCCAGCCTGTCGCGCGCGCTCAAAATGACTTTCGTTATCGTCACCCACGAGCTGCCGAGCATCTACGCGATTGCGGATCGGGTGATTATGTTGGATAAAAAAGCGAAGGGCATCGTCGCCACCGGCAAGCCGCAGGATTTGCGCGACCACAGCGACAATCCCTGGGTGCGCCAATTTTTTTCGCGCCAAGCGTCGCAGGACAATTAGCCGGCGCGCTATGGTTCAGCTCATTTGCCAATGAACAAACTTAGCTACTTCAAAGTCGGCGTGTTCGTCATCGCGGCCTCGGTGATCACCATCATCGGCGTCATCCTGCTTGGCGTCGGCTCGGTGTTTCAAAAAAATGTCATGGTGGAGACCTACATCGACGAGTCGGTTCAGGGACTCGACGTCGGCTCGGCGGTCAAGTTTCGCGGCGTGCCGATCGGCAAAGTCGAACAGATATCGCTCACCAGCGCGGAGTATTCCACGCGCAAGCGCTACGTGCTGGTGCGCGCCGGCATTTCGCCGAGCATCTTCCGCGGCAACTTGGCGGAGCTAAGCGCCGCCGGTTTCAAATTAGAAATCGAACGCGGCCTGCGTTTGCGCTTGGCGGCGCAGGGACTCACCGGCGTTGCCTATATCGAAGCCGATTACGCAGACCCGCAGCGTAATCCGCCGCTGGAAATCGACTGGCAGCCGCGCCATCCCTACGTGCCGTCGACGCGCAGCCGCATCACCCAGCTCGGCGAGTCGGTGGAAAAAATTCTGCGCAGCGTCGAAAGCGTCGACGTTGGCCGCTTGGTCGACGGCATCGAAAAATCCTTGAGCACAATCACCAAAGTCGCCGAGGGGGCGAATTTGGATAAACTTGGCAGAGAAGCGAATACTTTCCTAGCCGAGGTTCGCGACACGAACCGGCAACTGAAAGAGATCGTCGGCAGCGCGGAGCTAAAATCCGCATTGAAAGACGGCGCAGGGGCGGCCAAAAGCGCGCGGGAAATTATCGATAACGCCGAGAAACCCCTGAAGCAACTACTGGCGGATCTGCCGCAGGCTTCCGAGGGTCTGACGCGGCTGGTCAAACGATTGGATTCGGTTGCCAATGATTTGCCCGAGACGAGCACACAACTACGCCAAACGATCCAGCGAATGAATCGCTTGATCGCGAACCAACAGCGAGACATCGAACGGACCATGGACAATCTGCGAGCGATCTCGGATAACATGAAAGAGATCACCGAGAACTCAAAGAAGTATCCATCGCAAGTTCTCTTCGGTGCGCCGCCACCACCTTCGAAGGCCATCCAACGATGAAGCGAGCTCACAACCGTATCGTCCACGCTATCGTGCTGCTGTTCGTCTCATGCTACGGATGCGTCACCTTGGAACGGAGCTATCCGGAGAAACGCTACTTCGTCCTCGAAATTTCAGAGAACGTCGTACCGGCCAACCCCGCCGGCGATCGCATCCTGTTGGTTTCCAATCTGCGGGTCTCGCCACGATATGCCGATAGAAGTTTTGATTATCGAATCTCGGAAGCGGGATACGAATCGGATTTCTATAATCAATTTCTTACGGCGACGGACTCGATGATTGGCGAGGAAGTGCGCCGAGGGCTGGCAGCGTCACGAGTTTTCAAATTTGTCGTCGGACCCTCGAACCAACTGCAACCCAATTATGTTTTGGCAGGGTCCGCCAACGCACTTTACGGCGACTTCCGTAATCTTGATGCGCCAGCGGCAGTTTTGGAAATCGAATTTTTCCTGCACAACGAAGATGCCGCCAATCCCGGCATCGTCATGCATAAGCGTTATGTGAAGTCGATTGCGATTAACACCCGGTCTCCCGAAGCCTTGGTCAAAGGCTGGAACGCAGCACTTAACGATATTCTCGCCGCATTGATCGCGGATTTAAAGTCGGTGAACTTTTAGTTAGCGGTGAAGAATCGATTCACCACGAAGCCACGAAGGACACGAAGTAAAAAGAAATTTGGACTCGGAGATTTAACCG
>JAHFQD010000375.1 GCA_023266455.1 Candidatus Muproteobacteria bacterium | reverse complement strand
GTATGGGTCTGCAAGCGATCGCCTTGCCGATCGCGCGCAAACGTCTGCGTGGTTTGTTCGCGCTGCGGCGCTGGCTAGCGGCGAACGACGTTGATGTCATCAATACGCACAGCTCGACCGACACTTGGTTGGTGGCGTTGGCCCGATTAACGCTACCCGGCTGCGCGCCGATCGTGCGCACGCGCCACGTGTCCACCAAAATCAAGAACACGCGGCATACGCGCTGGCTCTATCAAACCGCGACACGCCATATCGTCACTACGGGCGAAGCGCTCAAACGTCAACTCGTGATCGAGAACGGTTTCGATCAAACGCGGATTACCTCGGTGCCGACGGGAATCGATCTGAAGCGGTTTCAGCCGCGCGACATGAACGCCGCGCGGCGCACGCTCGAGCTTGATTCCGCGCGTCGTTATCTCGGCATCGTCGCCACGTTGCGTAACTGGAAAGGACACACTTACTTGCTGCAAGTGTTCGCCAACCTTGCGCAGCGTTATCCCGACTGGGATCTCATTCTCGTCGGCGACGGGCCGCAGCGGCAAAATCTCGAGCGTCGAATCGACGAACTGCGATTGCGCGAACGCGTGCGCATGACCGGCAACCGCGACGATGTGGAAACTTGGCTCAACGCATTCGACGCGTTCGTGTTGCCCTCGTACGGCGAGGAAGGCGTATCGCAATCGGTAATGCAAGCGATGGCGAGCGGCCTGCCGGTTGTTTCCACCACCGTCGGCGCCATCGGCGAAGCGGTGGTGCATGAGCAAACCGGCATCTTGGTCGCGCCGCGCGATGAAGCGCAGTTGGAAAGCGCCTTGGTTCGTTTAATCGACGATCCCACACTACGAAATCGATTCAGCGCCGCCGCTCGAAGCCGCGCTGAAAAATATTTCGGCACCGATCGCATGCTCGATGCGATGGAAGAAATATTTAGAGTTACACAAAAGTAAAAGCCTCTCCCCCGCTCGAATTGAGTCGCTCAGACTCGTCCCTGTCTTACCCTCTGTAGATATCTCCGCCGGCAATTTTTTCGGCTTTCTTCCGTTGAATTCGTGTGTCAGTTCGCCCAATTCAATGATTTCATTCTATTTTTTCCCTGCTCTGCAAAATATTCAATTTTTTGAATCATACTGAAAGAGCCAAGCTGCTCTTTTTTAAAATCAATTTTTCCAAATAGTCCGATTTACAGATAGCGGGCGTGCTCCTCAAGCCCCTTATCCCGGTCCGAAGCTGCCTTTTTACAGTGCAAAATTTAGGAGAAAAGAATCCATGTACGTATATACCCAAGGACATTCCCGGCTAATCAGCACGGGAGCCTACATTCCAGATTCAAAAATTTCTTCCCGTGACCTCTTACAAGAAGTCGATTCCGAAAACCGCTTCGGAATTTCTTTTGACTGGCTAGAACGAGCGACTGGCATCAAGGAAAAACGCGTCATCCCCGACGGTCTGTTGCCATCGGATATGGCGGTGCGTTCGGCGGAGGAAGCGCTGGATGTAGCGCGTCTCAGCCCGCGCGATATCGACGTGATTATCTATGCGGGAATGGATCGCGATTTCTTGGTGGAACCGGCCACCGCGCATGTCGTGCAAGCCAAAATCGGCGCGCACAACGCGATCGCGTTCGATGTCAGCAGCGCCTGTCATGGCTTTATGAACGGCATTCATTTGATGGATGCGCTCATCGCCACCGGTCAAGCGCGCCGCGGTTTGATCGTAAGCGGCGAGCAAGGCTCGAGACATACGCAGAAAACGATCGAAGCACTTCGCCAAACCACGGATCGAGCTACGTTTACCAAGCTCGCCGGCGGTTTGACGCTCGGTGACGCCGGCGCGGCGATGGTGATGGGACCCAAGCTCGAACCGGAAACCGGTTTTATGGGCTTCATCTTTCAGTCGCAAGGGCAATTTTCGAATTTGTGCACGTGCGGCAGACGCGGTGAAGATCCGCTCCTGCTCGAAATCGATATGCCCGCCATCGTTGAACAAGCCATCGCGCTCTGGGGAAGCATGTACGAGGTCTTCATGGAAAAACTCGGGTGGCAACCACAAGAAATCGCCAAGTTCTTGCACCATCAAGTGGGCGTCAAAGTGTTTAAGCGTCATGCCGGCTACGCCAAGATTCCGCTCGACATCATGCCGAACACCGTAAGCGGCTACGGAAACCTAATTACCGCTAATATTCCGGTATGCTTGAACAGACTCTCAAAGAATCAAGAAGTTAATAATGGACAGAAGGTATTTATTGCGGGTGGTGGAAGCGGTTTATCCGTCAGTCACACCGGTTTGATATGGAATGCGGCGTAAATCTTGCGTGTATTTAAGGGGGTGGGGGGATACGAAAGTCTCCCCCCCTTCTCTGAAGCCGTCTTCTCGGCTACAAAGATTTGTATAGATGCAGGGAAGCCGTATAAAGGATAAACGAATGGATCTGAAACTCCCTTTTATTATCGTACCCGCTCTCGTGTCTTTGGTTTTCAAAGCCGGGATTTACGTTTACGCGCGACTGTCGGGCATACATAACTTTCAAACGCGACTTTATTTGTTCTTCCTTTTCGCGTTGTCGATTCAAAACGTCTCGGAAATATTCGCGCTATACGCT
>JAHFQD010000374.1 GCA_023266455.1 Candidatus Muproteobacteria bacterium | reverse complement strand
AACGTTTTGGTCGTTCGCGGCCTGAGGAAGGAAAAATAGAATTGATTGGCTCCTTGGGCAAGACTCGAACTTGCGACCCGGTGATTAACAGTCACCTGCTCTACCGGCTGAGCTACCAAGGAAGAAGAGGGGCCGTATGCTACGGCTCGTTCCGGCAGAGGTCAATAGTGCTGGATTTACGGGCACATCTCTAATTTTTCGTCGATACGGCTGTCGACCGGTTTAGACGACGCGCGCACCCGGCCGACGTTCGACACGATCACATAACGTGCGTTTGCGGTGCCGCGCGGATCGCAAAACGTGAGCGTTAAATTGGTTCCGGTCGAGAAACCGTTCGGTCGGTAAACGATATGCGGGCGGCCCGGCGAAGATTTGATACGCAATTTCGGCGTTTCCGTCACATGCCGATGTATCACGGGCTTATTCGCCGGGTCGCGATTGCCGCTGGTGTCCACGAACAACAGCACGCCGCGGTGCCACCAAGTGTAGTCGTCGGCCGCGTCGCAATGTTGACCGTCTCGACTAGGGCAGACGACGACATCGTGGCCTTGTTTTACCGCTTCGCTGCGGGCCAGGTTCAGTTGGCTGATGAAGAGGTTAATTTCCGATGTTTGCGCGGTGTCCTGCACTATTCGAAAGAACACGGAGCCGGTAGCGATCAAACCGCTAGTGATCGCCAACGAGATCAGCATTTCATACGCGGAGAAACCCAAGATGCGGCATTTGTCGACCCAGCACGGAGAGGAACCGCCCATTTTTATTATGCCCCGGCAATGCCGGGCGCGTCCTTTATATGGTTTCTTGTCGTGCCATTATATTTAAAATGACACGGGACGCAACTATTCCCGGGTACGGTTTAAACCGTACCCGGGGTATTGACTTATGAGCGACGACCGAGGATTTTTTCCAGCCGATCCAAAGCGCCGTCGAGATTGGCTTTGGAGGTGGCGTAGGAGAGGCGTTGATAACCTTCGGCGCCGAAGGCCGAACCCGGCACCATGGCGACACCGACGGTGTTGAGCACGTGCTCGGCGAAGGCGACGTCGTTGGCCATGCCGCTAGCCTTAATGGCTTCGCGGAAATCGGCGAAGGCATAGAACGCGCCCTGAGCCGTTAAGCATTTGACGCCTTTGACCTGGTTCAAGCGCGCCACGACGTGATCGTGTCGTTCTTTAAACGCTTTCAGCATCGGCTTGATGCAGTTCTGATCGCCATTAAGCGCGGCTTCCGCCGCGACTTGCGAGATCGAGGTCGGATTCGAAGTGCTTTGCGATTGGATGTTCTTCATCGCATTGATCAGCGGCTTCGGTCCAGCGCAGTAACCGATACGCCAACCGGTCATCGAATACGCCTTGGACACGCCGTTCAATACGATCGTACGGTCGTAGAGATCGGGGCAGGCGTTGAGGATGTTGCTGAACGGTTCGTTCGCCCACAGGATGTGCTCGTACATATCGTCGGTGGCGATCAGCACTTGCGGATGTTTGCGCAACACCGCGCCCAGCGCTTCCAGTTCTTTCTTGGTGTAGGCGACACCCGTCGGATTCGACGGGCTGCAGATCACGAACAGTTTGGTTTTCGGCGTAATTGCCTTTTCCAATTGTTCCGGCGTGATCTTGAATTGTTGCTCGATGCCGGCATACACGATCACCGGTTTACCGTCGGCGAGCAGCACCATGTCCGGATACGACACCCAGTACGGCGCCGGGATGATGACTTCGTCGCCGTTGTCGAGCAGCGCTTGCGCGAGGTTGAAGAAGCTTTGCTTGCCGCCGCACGAAACCAGAATCTGTTCCGGCGCGTAGTCGAGCTGATTGTCGCGTTTGAACTTGGCGACAATGGCTTTTTTCAGACTCGGTGTGCCGTCGACCGCGGTGTATTTCGTGAACCCGTCACGGATCGCTTTGTGCGCGGCTTCTTTAATATGTTCCGGCGTGTCGAAATCCGGTTCACCGGCACCGAGGCCGATAACGTCTTTACCCTGCGCTTTGAGTTCTTTAGCGCGGGCGTCGACAGCGAGAGTAGGGGATGGTTTTATGCGCGAAACGCGGGTCGCGAGCCGAATACCAGACAAAGCGAATTCCTCCGAGGGTGAAAGGTCAGATTTCATAGGGAAACGGCGTTAATATACCGGCATCCAAGATGTAAGACGAGCAATGAGCCACGCTTTTGAATTAAATAGCCCGTTCCAACCGGCGGGCGATCAGCCGACTGCAATTTCTGCTTTGATCTCCGGCGTACAGCAGGGGCAAGCGTTTCAGACCTTGCTCGGCGTCACCGGTTCCGGCAAAACGTTCACGGTCGCCAACGTCATCCAGGCGGTACAGCGCCCGACGTTGGTGCTGGCGCCGAATAAAACCTTAGCGGCGCAGCTGTATTCCGAGTTTCGCGATTTTTTCCCGAAGAACGCGGTCGAGTACTTTGTCTCGTATTACGACTACTACCAACCCGAAGCGTATGTGCCGTCCTCGGATACTTTTATAGAGAAGGACGCCGCGATCAACGAGCACATCGAGCAGATGCGGTTGTCCGCGACCAAGGCGTTGCTGGAGCGGCCGGACGCGATCGTCGTCGCCACCGTTTCCGCGATTTACGGATTG
>JAHFQD010000067.1:4896-8285 GCA_023266455.1 Candidatus Muproteobacteria bacterium | reverse complement strand
CGGTTTTTATCCTAGCGTCAACGTCAGCGGTAGCGTCGGGCGTGAAGGGGATAATTGGTACCCCAACGGCGATCGTCGATCGATCAGCGCCAACGTTTCGATACCACTTTATAGCGGCGGACGGGACATCAGCGGCGTACGCGCGTCGGCCGCCGGCGTCGATGCCGCCAAGGCGAGTCGGGAAAGCGTGGAACAACAAGCGGCGGTGCGTTTGGTACAAACCTATGCCGTTTATTTTCAGTCGATTGAGAAACTCAACGTCGATCGCGAATTTCTCGAGGCCGCGCAAACGCGCGCTGATATTTCGCGCGCGCGGTATCAAAATGGATTGATGACTTTCGAAGAATGGGATCGCGTGGAAAGCGATTTGATTCAACGTCAAAAAACATTTCTAGCTTCGCAGCGCGATCGCGTAACCGCCGAAGCGGCGTGGGAGTTGGCGCAAGGTAAAGGAGTCCTACCGTGAAAAAAATATTTAGCTATAAAAAAACCGCGATTTTAGTTTTCATCGTATTGGTGATCGGGGGTGGTTTCGCTTATTCGCGTTTCAGTAGTAAAAACGGCCCCACGTTTCGCGAAGCGACGATTACCCGTGGCGATATCGATTTGAGCGCGATCGCGACCGGCGTGGTGCAATCGAGCAACCGTTTGGAAATAAAACCGCCAATCGCCGGGCGCGTGGAAGAAGTATTGGTACAAGAAGGACAACGCGTCCGCAAAGGCCAAATCCTAGCGTGGATGAGTTCGAGCGAACGCGCCGCGTTGATCGACGCCGCCCGCGCCAAGGGACCCGACGAACTCAAACATTGGGAGGAACTCTATCGACCGACGCCGGTAATCGCGCCGATCGATGGCATGATCATCCTGCGCAACGCCGAACCCGGCCAGACATTCCAAAGCCAGGAGGCCGAATTTGTAATGTCCGATTGGCTCATCGTGCGCGCCCAAGTCGATGAGACCGATATCGCGCAAATAAAACTAAAACAAAAAGCGCGAATTACACTCGATGCTTATCCCAACGAATTATTTAACGGCACTGTGCAGGAAATCGCCTTCGACGCCAAAACCGTCAGCAACGTGACGACGTACGCTGTCGATGTATTGCCGGAAAAACCGCCAGCGTTTATGCGCAGCGGCATGACAACCAATGTGAATTTCATCCTCGAATCGCGTCATGATGTACTGCTAGTGCCGACCGAAGCGATTCTTACGCGCCACGGAAAATCGCAAGTATTGATTCCTTTGGAGCAAGATCCTTCGCGTCCGTCCGAGCACAAAGTAGAACTGGGGTTGAGCGACGGACGTCGCACCGAAGTGGTGTCCGGTTTGGCCGAGGGCGATAAAGTGCTCGTGCCACAAATTCTCAAAGCTGGCAAAGGCACCGGATCCAATCCGTTATCTTCGTCGCCGCCGCTCGGCGGCCGCCGATAGTTTTACGCCGTGCAAAAATCCGCGCTCATCGAATTACGCGACGTTCACAAAACCTATCACATGGGCGACACGATCGTGCGCGCACTGTGCGGCGTGTCGATCACGATTGAGCCCGGCGAGTTCGTCGCAATTACCGGCCCGTCGGGGTCCGGTAAATCGACGTTGATGCATATCATCGGCTTGCTCGACGTACCCGATGAAGGTTCTTACCGTTTGCATGGCAACGAAATCGCCAAGCTCACCGAAGACGAACTCGCGGTGTTGCGACGCCAAGAAGTCGGTTTCGTGTTTCAACAATTTCATTTGCTCGCGCGCACGACGGCGGCGGAGAACGTATCGCTGCCGCTGCTATATTCGCGCGGTCAATACGATCTCGACGTCGCGCAACAGTTGTTGTCGCAAGTCGGTCTCGCAGAACGCGCGATGCATCGGCCGAATGAGTTATCGGGTGGTCAACAGCAACGCGTAGCGATCGCACGTTCATTAGTGAACCGCCCGCAAGTGCTGTTGGCCGACGAGCCGACGGGTAATCTCGACAGCGCGAGCCAAAAAGAAATTCTGGCGATCCTCAAAGACCTCAACCGACAAGGCATCACAGTCATCATCGTGACGCATGAAGAAGAAATCGCGCGCGAAGCGCCGCGACGTATTCACATGCGCGACGGCGTGGTGCAGTCGGATGAAACAAGCCGCGTGGTTAAACCGAAATCGCCGACGACCGATGTGCGCACGGACAAGCCGACTACGCATTCCCACCGCAGCGTTACCTGGAACACACGATTCGTTCAATTCGAGCACGTGCGTCAAGGATTGCGCGCCTTGGCGGCGAACAAAGTGCGCACGGCGCTGTCGGTTCTCGGCATTTTAATCGGTGTAGCGGCGGTGATCGCCGTATTAGCGCTCGGGCATGGAGCGCAAGAAGCCATCGAGCGCCAACTCGCGTCGCTCGGTTCCAATCTGATGGTGCTGCGTCCAGGCGCGATCCGCGTTGGCGGCGTGGCGCAGGAAAGCGGTATGACGACACGTCTAACGCTGGACGACGTTGCCGCCATTCGCGATCGCATCGACGACGTGCACGATGTGTCGCCGAACGTGTCGGGTCGCGGCCAGGTGACATTTAGCAATAAAAACTGGAGCACACTCGTGCTCGGCGTCGGCACTTCGTACGCGCAGATGCGCTCGGCCGAACCGGAGGTCGGTCGTTTCTTTACCGACGAGGAAAATCGCGAGCGCGCGCGCGTCGCGCTCGTGGGCATGACGTTGGTACGCGAACTCTTCGGCGGCCAAAATCCGGTCGGTAAGACCATCAAGATCAACAAAGTGAATTTCCAAATCATCGGCGTTTTGCCGGAAAAGGGCGCGAACGGATTCCGCGATCAGGACGACGTAATCGTCATGCCGATAGCGACCGCGATGCGGCGTTTGCTCGGCAAGACTTACGTCGATTACATCGACATCGAAGCGGCGAATCCGCAGGTCATGGCGAACGTCGAAAAAGCCGCGGTCGAATTAATGTTGCAACGTCATCATGTGGCGCCGACGCAACGACAAGAGGCTTACCAAGTTCGCAATTTGGCGGATATTCAGTCGGCACTGGAAGAATCGAGCCGCACGATGTCGTGGCTGTTATCGTCGATCGCTTCGATTTCGTTGCTCGTTGGCGGCATCGGTATCATGAACATCATGTTGGTTTCCGTCACCGAACGTACACGCGAGATCGGTTTACGCAAAGCCGTCGGCGCGCGTCCACGCGATATCTTGAATCAATTTCTGGTCGAGACCGTAGTCGTCAGTCTCATTGGCGGCTTGGCGGGTATCGCTTGTGGATGGCTGGTGACGATGGGTATGTCGGAACTCGCCGGTTGGAGTACGTCGATCTCGGCGGACGCCGTGATCTTAGCGTTCGCGTTTTCCGCGGCGATCGGATTGATCTTCGGTCTTTATCCCGCGCGTCGTGC
>JAHFQD010000067.1:0-4886 GCA_023266455.1 Candidatus Muproteobacteria bacterium | reverse complement strand
GGCGGCGTTAAATCCGATTCAAGCGTTGCGTTACGAATAGTTCGCCGATTTAATTCGCAACGTTGCCGGCAAGTTGCGATTTCGTCAGTGGCGATGGCGATAATATCGATGAATCGACGACATCTTTTGCCGACGGCGTGGTTTTGACAAACCAAGCCGGGTGCACGTCCGCCGATGTCCATGCGTCGAAATGCATTTGCGACAGCGCCAACGGATCGTTTAACAGATTTATTTTCTCGCGGTCTTTCAACGCCAGCGGTCCTTCCCGTAACGCTCTGTGCACGAGTTGCCGGCGCGCGCCGCGAATCGCGGGCGTTTGGTTGACGCGCGCCGAACCCGAGGCACAAATCAATGCGTTGATGGCGGGGTCGACGACAGCATCAGTGAAATCGGTTTTATCCGTGGCGTCGGCGATCACATCGCGTTTACGCCGCAACTCTTGCGGTGTCGAATATTCTTCTGGAATCAAAAACAAACCGGCGGCGCGCGAACGACGCCCGAAGGTGCGTCGGCTTGAATACACCGAAATCGGAATCGACAACATGAGCGCGCCAACGACCGGCAACAACCACCATAAGAACGACGGATTCAAGAAAACTGCAATTCCTGTCCAAACGACGCCGATCAATGTATGCCAACCATGACGCTGTATCGCTTCGCGCCATGTCGTTTCCGCATCGTCGCGCGGCGGCGATTTCCACTGAATCGCCCATCCCATCAACGCGTCGACGATGAACTGGGTGTGGAACAACATGCGGATCGGCGCCAGCATCGCCGAGAAGAAAACTTCGCAAGCCATACTGACAAATAAATGCCAACGTCCGCCGAAGTGATCGGCATCGCGTTTCATCGTCAGTAGCGTGGCCAAGATTTTTGGTAGAAATAAAATGGTAGAAGTCGCCGCCCACAAGCCGAACGCCCATTCGATATGCCACTCCGGCCACAGCGGAACGAGTTGATTGGAATGTGTGAAATAGGTCGGCGGTATCAGCGTGTGTTCCGCGAGTAGCGCCGTCGATAACAACAAGAAAAGAAACCACAACGGGGCCGACATATATGCCATAACGCCGGTAGCGAATACCGCGCGGTGCGCAGCATGCAAACCTTCCGCCAGGAACAGACGCGAGTTGATGAGATTGCCGTGGCACCAGCGTCGATCACGTTTCAATTCGTCGACGAGATTCGGCGGCATTTCCTCGTAGCTACCAGGTAAATCGTAAGCGAGCCAGACCGACCAACCGGCGCGCCGCATCAACGCCGCCTCGACGAAATCGTGCGATAAAATTTCGCCCGAAAGATTCCCATCGCCGGGCAACTTGCCAAGCGCGCAGTGCTCCATAAATGGCGCGACACGGAGAATGGCGTTGTGTCCCCAATAATGCGATTCGCCTAATTGCCAAAAATGCATGCCAGCGGTGAAGAGCGGACCGTAAACGCGGTTGGCGAATTGTTGCACGCGACCGTAAAGTGTCTCGCGTCCGCTGGCATAGGGCGCCGTTTGGATGATGCCGGCGCCGGGGTTGGCTTCCATCATGCGCACGAGCTTTGCTAAGCAATCTCCGCTCATAACGCTGTCGGCGTCCATCACCACCATGTAACGGTAATTTTTCCCCCAGCGGCGGCAGAAATCGGCGACGTTACCGCTCTTGCGATTCACGCGGCATTTGCGCCAACGGTAAAACACGCGTTTGAAACCGCCGTCCAGATCGCGACATAAGTCGGTCCACGCTTTCAATTCCGCGGTGCAAATATCGGGGTCGTTGCTGTCGCTCAAGATGAAAAAATCGAAATGTTGCAGTTCTCCCGTGCGCGCCAACGACTCGTAGGTCGCACGTAAACCGGCGAAGACGCTGGCGACGTCCTCGTTGCAGATCGGCATGATCAAAGCGGTGCGCGCGTTGTCGCTAATTGGTGCGTCGTCGACCTCACCAGCGGAAATGGCGTAACGATCATGGCCCTTGAGCAATAAAAAGAATCCGACGATAGCGGTCCAAAAACCGGACGATATCCATCCGCACAAGATCGCGAACAACAACAGGATCGCGACTTCCAACGGCTCGCGACCGTGATACGGCAACACGGCGATCATGAAACCGGTCGCCAGCAGCGTTTGCGCGACGACCAAGGTCAATAACGATAACCGTCGTACGTTCGCTACGCGATGCCAGCGACTGCGGCGATCGGGTGGATCGACAGCGGTGGTTTTTTCCCATTTCACCAGACCGAGGAATCGGTTGAGCAGGGCGTTGAACGGCCACAGTGTGAGTTTCGGCGGCCACCATTTGGCCGGCGCCATAGACGTGCGGTTCATTGCCGGCGTCGTTACGAGCCGTGGATGACCTTGCACGTCGCGTAGGAATGTCGGCCCCGTTTCGTTGCCTTGCGTGTATTCAACGCGCTGCTGAATCGAAGCGTACGCGGGAGAGTCCTGTTCGACCGTTTGATCGGCGAGGTCGTAATGCAACATCGCCATCGCATCGCGCGGATTGTCCGCGCCGCTCGCCGCGACGCGCGTAAACACGCGACGCAACCGTTCCGGCGCGATCGACAATCGCGTCAAATAATGTTCGCAAGACGCCAGCCACGGGGCTGGGCGTACTAGCTGGGAGGTAGGACGTAGCTCCATGTTTCCGACAGCGTGTTATTGCCTTCGCGAAGAAAGGCGCGTAATTCGATCGGTTTGCCATCGTCGAGACGACGGAATTTCAGCGATAACCGCCAGCCGCCGGTAACGGGATTTCGATACGCCACGTTTTCTTGTACTTCGGCATTCGAATCGGTCGTCACGATAGCTTCGACCACGGCTTCGGGGCTAAGTTTTCTTAACGCTTGTCCTTCGAAATCCACGTGCATGGCGATGATGTTGTTGCCAACTTTTTTCGCATCCCAACCATGACCACGACGTGTTTGCACGACTCGGCTGTGCGGTGGTCGAGTCGGATTTTCTTTTTGCCAAAGCACGCGATATTCGACATCGTAAGATTTTTGTTTGGTGGGGAGATTGTCCGGCACCCAGTAGGCGACGACGTTATCTACCGTTTCATCGGGCGCCGGTAGTTGTACCAGCTCGATGCGGCCGCTTCCCCACTGGCCTTTCGGTTCCACCCAAGCGCTTGGACGTAACTCGTACCGCGATTCGAGATCTTCGTAATGAGAAAACTCGCGGTCGCGTTGCATGAGGCCGAAACCGAGTGGATTAGTTGTGGCGAACGAGGTGACGAGTAATCGTTTGGGATTCAACAGCGGCCGCCAAAGCCATTCGCCGTTACCCATGTTCACCGACAAGCCGTCGGAGTCATGCACTTCAGGCCGGTAATCGGTGTAGTCGGCGGGTTGGTTTTCACCGAAGTAAAACATACTCGTCAGCGGCGCGATGCCAAGTTTGCCGATGTTGTCGCGCAAGAATAATCGCGCCTTCACGTCGACGGCGGTGCTGACGCCGGGATGTAGCACGAATCGATACGCGCCCGTGACGCGCGGCGAATCGAGTAAGCCATAAATCACCAACTCTTCCGCTTCCGGCGCAGGTCGCTGGAGCCAAAATTCCACAAAGCTTGGAAATTCTTCGCCGGAGTTGAGTCCAGTATCGACGGCCAGTCCGCGCGCGGACAACCCGTATTGTTGACCTTTTCCGAGGGCGCGGAAGTAACTCACCCCATGGAACACCAATGCTTCGTCTTTATATTTTTGCGTATTCAGCGGGTAGTGCACGCGCAAACCGGCGAAACCGAGATTGCGCCACTTACTCGCATCGAGTTTATTGGCGCCGTAATCGAATTGGCTGATGTCGTATTTGAACTCGCGCACGCGGCCGTCGACGATCTCATTGATCTTAACGGGCTGCTCGTATTGAAACCCCAGATGAAAAAATGCGGCTTCGAACGGTATCTCCGTACCGCGCCATAAGCGTTTTTCGTTTTTGAAGCGCAGGTCGCGGTACTGATCGTAAGTCAGATTGCGCAGTTCCTTCGGAATGTCGCCGCGTTTCTTATACGACGACGACGCCAACTGTTGGGCGCGCTTTGCGACGTCGTCGAACTCGAAAGATTGCGCGCGTGCGGGCGCTGCGAGACCAAACAAGGTCAGCGCGAATAGAAAAAAGTAACCGTTCGATGTTACGCGCGGCGTAGATAAATTCTTTTCTTTCATTCAGTTTCCGATGTTGTCAAAACTTTCCGTCTTAGAGACCGACGTTTCCGAGATTTGTTTAGCGCCGCCAGACATACGGCGGATGACGCAAAACGCCGGCCGCACCTTAAATGTCTCTTTTAAGGTGTCCAGTCTCGGGTCCGTCCAAGATTTTTCGTGTCACATCACGGGAATCCGCGATTTCAAAAACAGGCGCAGGTCCTTGCACCCCGGCAATTTCAGCTGCCAACAGCGGATAGGCGTGCATTTTACCAGTGAACCGGAAGATTCCTCTACAGACGAAGGTTCACAAGGACCTAATTCTCGGGGATAATCCGCGCCTTCTTGAAAGGGGACCTATCTTCATGAATCTGCATGAGTATCAAGCAAAATCGCTGCTAGCGAAATTCGGCGTGCCGGTACCTGCCGGCCGCCCAGCGTTTTCCGTGAAGGAAGCGGTGGAGGCCACACAAACGTTGGGTGGCAATCTTTGGGTGGTGAAAGCACAAGTCCACGCTGGCGGCCGCGGTAAAGCGGGCGGCGTGAAATTGTTGAAAACGCGCGAAGAGGTCGAAGCCTTCGCGAAAAAATTGCTCGGCACGCGACTGGTGACACATCAAACCAACGCTAACGGCCAACCGGTCGAACGTTTGTTGGTCGAGGCGCCCAGCGAAATCGCGCGCGAACTTTATTTGGCATGTCTTATCGATCGTGCGACGGAACGCGTGACGTTCATCGCCTCGACCGAAGGTGGCATG
>JAHFQD010000373.1 GCA_023266455.1 Candidatus Muproteobacteria bacterium | reverse complement strand
ACGTCGGCGGCGATCGGCGTTTTCTTCAACGACGCCAATGCCACGGCAACGCGCGCGACCACGGCCGGCATGTCTTCCAACACTGTCACCACATCAGTCGCGATCGGGTAACTCATATCGTAGTTCTGCGCGTTGATAGCGCTCACGCGTGCACCCTTGAGCGCGGCCTTGCGTAAACGCAAATTCAATAGCGGAATTTCTTTGCGCGGATTGGCGCCAATCAACAGCGCGGCATCCAGGGCTTCGAACTCGCGCAAGGCGCGGCCGAACGACGGATACGACGGCGCGTCGGCGTCGTCGCGGAAGTCGCTTTGACGCAAACGATGATCGACGTTGCCGCTGCCGAGCGTGCGCAATAATTTCTGCAACAAATAAAACTCTTCCGTGGTCGCGGCCGACGACGCCAATGCGCCGATTTGTTCGGCGCCGTGTTTCTGCGCGACCTTTTTTAAACCTTGCACGGTGAATTCGAGCGCGGTCGGCCAATCGGTTTCGACCCATTGACCGTCGCGGCGGATCATCGGCGCAATCAGGCGTTCTTCGCTGTTCACCGCCGGATAACTGAAGCGATCGCGATCCGCGATCCAGCATTCATTAACGTCTTCGTTGGTTTGCGGCAGCACACGCATCACGTCGCCACGACGCGTTTGCACGACAATGTTGGCGCCGATGGCGTCGTGCGGGCTGATCGAAGCATGATCATCCAGTTCCCAGGCGCGCGCGGTAAAACGAAACGGCTTAGACGTAAGCGCGCCGACCGGACACAGATCGATGACGTTGCCAGAAACTTCCGAATCCACCGAGCGATCGAGGAAGGTGCGAATTTCTTGATGCTCGCCACGACCGATGCCGCCGAATTCCATGATGCCGGCGATTTCCTGACCGAAACGCACGCAGCGCGTGCAATGGATGCAGCGCGTCATTTCGGTTGAGATCAACGGACCGATATTTTTGTTCACGACCACGCGCTTGGTCTCGGCGTAACGCGAGCCGTCATTGCCGTAACCGAGCGCGAGATCTTGCAACTGACATTCGCCGCCTTCGTCGCAGATGGGGCAATCGAGCGGATGGTTGATGAGCAAAAACTCCATCGTGCCCTTCTGCGCCGCTTGCGCTTTCTCGGAAACGACTTGCGTGCGGATGATCATGCCTTCCATCACCGGCGTCGCGCAGGCGGGCAAAGGCTTCGGCGCCTTCTCGACGTCGACCAGGCACATGCGGCAGTTGGCCGCGATGGACAGTTTGTCGTGGTAACAGAAACGCGGGATGTAAATGTCGTTCGCGTCCGTGACCTGAATGATCATCTGGCCCTTACGGGCCTGAAGCTTGCGGCCGTCGACTTCGATAGTGACGGTGTCGGATGCCGGCGGCGCGGCAGCGGTTTCGGGTTTGGTGCTCATGCTATCTCGACTCCATCTCCCCTCTCCCCCGACAGGGGGAGAGGGCTAGGGTGAGGGGGCGCTGGAAAGATCGGAGAGTTGTCCAATCCCCCTCACCCATACCCTCTCCCCCTGTCGGGGGAGAGGGAAACTTAATTAAGAAATTCGCGTAGTTCATGAGGCGACGTGCTCCGTCCCCGGCATGCACTTCTTATGTTCGACGTGATACGCGAACTCGTCGCGAAAATGTTTGATGAAGGCTTTCACCGGCCACGCCGCAGCGTCGCCGAGCGCGCAGATGGTGCGGCCTTCGATGTTGCTGGCAACGTCGACAAGCAGATCCATGTCTTCCGTCCGGCCTTCGCCATGTTCGATGCGGTGGATCACGCGCGACATCCAACCGGTGCCTTCGCGGCACGGCGTGCACTGACCGCAGGATTCTTCGTAATAGAAATGCGCGATACGCGCCAAGGCACGCACCATGCAGGTCGTCTCGTCCATCACGATCACGCCGCCCGAGCCCAACGCCGATCCGGCTTTGGCGAGCGAGTCGTAATCCATATCGCATTCCATCATGACGTCGGCGGGCAACACCGGCATCGACGAACCACCGGGGATCACCGCCTTCAAGCGATGGCCGTGGCGCACGCCGCCGGCGAGTTCGAGCAATTTCTTGAACGGCGTGCCGAGTGGCACTTCGTAATTGCCGGGCTTGTTCACGTGCCCCGAGACACAGAATATTTTCGGACCGCCGTTGTTAGGCCGACCGACGTTGAGAAACCAATCCGCGCCCTGCTTCAGAATCATCGGCACCGAGGCCAAGGTCTCAGTGTTGTTGATCGTGGTCGGGCGGCCGAATAAACCGAAATTCGCCGGGAACGGCGGCTTGAAGCGCGGCATGCCTTTCTTGCCTTCGAGCGATTCGAGCAACGCGGTTTCTTCACCGCAGATGTACGCGCCGGCGCCGAGGTGCGTGTACAAATCGAAATCGACGCCGCTACCGAGCGCGTTCTTGCCGATCAAACCGGCGGCATAGGCTTCTTTAAGCGCGCCTTCGAAACGTTCGTACGGTTCCCAGAATTCGCCGCGAATGTAGTTGTAACCAACGGTAGCGCCGATGCAGTAACCGGCGATCGCCATACCTTCGACCAGCGAATGCGGATTGAAACGCATGATGTCGCGGTCTTTGCAGGTGCCCGGTTCGCCTTCGTCCGAATTGCAGACGATGTA
>JAHFQD010000372.1 GCA_023266455.1 Candidatus Muproteobacteria bacterium | reverse complement strand
CGTAGCATAGCGTCAGCATGCGTATTTTTTACTTTAAAACATATACTGGGCTGTAATGCCTAGGGTATGTTTTCGGAGATCACCATGAAGAATGCATCGACATTTACCCAAGCCGCGATCGGCTTATTGTTCGTCACGGTCGCCGCTGCTGTGTCCGCCGCGGACGTGAACGTGATTACCCAGCGCATGCCGCCGCTGATCGATAAAGTGGACGGCAAGCTGGGCGGACCCGTCACGATCTTCGTGGAAAAATTGCTTAAAGACGTTGGCGTGACCAACTCGCGAGAGTCTTTCGAAATCATGCCGCTCGCGCGGTTATTGCAGACGCTCGGGGACGGACACACGATTGCTTATCCGGTGGTGCTGACGCCAGATCGGGAACACAAATATAAATTCATCGTCGAGCTTTACGGCGACAGCATGTACTTCGTCACGCTGTCGTCCAAGAAACCCGTCAACACCATCGCCGACGCCAAGCGTTTATCTTCCATCGGTGCGACCAGCGCCAGTGCGCCGGAAATTTTCTTGAAGAAGAACGGGTTCACCAATATCCAAGCGGTGAATGATCCGACGCAAAACATCATCAAGCTTGCGGCCGGGCGCATCGACGCCTGGTTCGCGACCGGGACGGCGTTGCAGCGACACTTCGAGGAGTCGAGCGACAAAACACCGTTGACGATCGGCGAACCGGTGGCGAAGATCCCGTTGTATCTCACGGGCTCGATGGATCTACCCGACGCCGTGGTGGAAAAAATCCGCAAACGTTTCGAAGAATTGAAGACGTCGCCGGAATATAAAGCGATGTACGAAGCCAGCACTCGGAAAGTACGGTAACGCGACCGCATCATGAGTACGCCAGACGAAACAGCACCGAGCGTGCGCGTCTCCGGACGCGCCGGCAGTTACGTGCAAGAGATCAGCATTGACCAGCATCGCTTAACAAGCGATGAGCCCGTCTCTAACGGCGGCACGGACGCAGGACCCGCTCCTTACAAACTTCTACTCGCGGCGCTCGGTTCTTGTACATCGATCACGTTGACGATGTACGCGCAACGCAAACAATGGCCGTTAGAAAGCGTCAATGTGTCGCTGCGTCATTCCAAAATACCCGCGGCGGAATGTGCGGAGTGTGAAACCAAAGAAGGCACGATCGATCGCATCGAACGCGAGATCGAATTGATCGGCGCGCTGACACCCGCGCAACGAGAGCGGTTATTGGAAATCGCCAATAAATGTCCAGTGCACCGGACGCTGACGTCCGAGATCGATATTCGTACGCGGCTGACGGCGTAGTATCCGCGGTAAAAACCCCTGTTTTTCGATACGGCGCGCCAAATAACCCGGTTTTATGTATGATGCCGCCGCACGAAACATCGTTTTCGGCCCTTCATGTCTACGATCACTTCGACCACAACTCCAGCGGCGTTATCAATGCCCGCGACCGACGTTTCTACCCCGACGCGACGCTTGCCGTCGTTGGATGGCGTGCGTGGCGTCGCGATTCTGCTTGTGGTCATGCACAACATGAGTCTACTGACGCAGCCGCAAGACTTAGCCGGCCATGCCGTCGCGTTCTGGTTCGACCGTGGCTGGACCGGCGTGCAGTTGTTCTTCGTTCTCAGCGGATTTTTGATTACCAGCATTTTGCTGGATACGCGCAACAACGCCGACTATTTCAAATCATTTTTCATGCGCCGCGTATTGCGCATCTTCCCGTTGTACTACGCGACGCTGTTGCTCATGTTTGTGTTGCTACCGGCAATGCACGTTTGGCACGGATTGTCGTTGAGCGAGTATCCGCATCAATTGTGGGTGACGGTATTTTTGTCCAACTGGACCCAACCGTTTCACGTCGGCCAAGGTTCGATGCCGCACATGTGGTCGCTGGCGGTCGAAGAACAGTTTTATTTGATTTGGCCGCTCATCGTTTATCGCTGGGACGCAAATCGAATTTTTAAACTGAGTTTGATGTTGGCGCTGGTCGCGTTCGTGATTCGCTGCGTTCTATTGAGCACCTTGAACGAACCCCTAGCGGAAGAAGCGGTGCACGAATTTTCCGTGTGCCGCATGGACGCGTTAGCGCTCGGCGCTGCGGCCGCCGCGGCTTTGCGCATGACGCATTGGCGCGAAGCGCTTATCCAACGGCAGACACAACTTCTCTGGATCGGCGTCGCCGCGCTTTTGGTCGGCGCCGGTTGCAGCCATGGCTATTTGCAAACCGCGCCGTCGAATCAGATTTTCGGCTTCGCGCTGCTCTCCGTCGGTTTCAGCTTGTGCGTCTTATTCGCCGCGTGCGCCGATATTGAGGGCACCTCGCGCTGGACGTCGGTATTGCGCAACCCGTTATTGCAACGCTTCGGTCTTTATAGCTATGGCATGTATTTGCTGCACGTGCCGTTGCGGGAAGTGGTGATTTTCCCATTGCTGCGCTGGACGGGGCTCGAAGATCATTCCAGCGCTTGGTTGGCGTTAGTCGTTATCGCGTTCGGCACGGCCGCGTCCTTCGGTGTTGGTGCGGCGTCGTATCATCTCTTCGAAATTCATTTCTTGCGCCTGAAACGTTATTTCGGCGTGTCGTCGTCCAAGCCATCGCCGTAAACGCGTTACGG
>JAHFQD010000371.1 GCA_023266455.1 Candidatus Muproteobacteria bacterium | reverse complement strand
TCCGGTGACCGTGTTCCAGCCGAGAGTCACTTGCGCATTGCCGGCACTCGCTGAAAAACCGGTCGGAGCCGGCGGTACCGTGAGACTGTTGTAGGTAACCGTAATACTGGTTGATTGGTATTTCCGGCCGCATCGCGCGCCGTCACAGTGATGAGGTTGGCCCCCGATTGCAGCGTGAGATTCGCTGCCGACCATGATGTCATGCCATTCGCTGTACCGCTGCCACCACGGTTATTCAACCAACTTACTTGCGTGACACCCACATTATCCGACGCGGTGCCAGAGACAGTGACGCTGGATGCACTCGTCGTATAACTGCCAGATGAGGACGGTGACGTGATGGAAACACTCGGGAGCGTTTGATCGCCTGACGGCGAGCCCGTTGAAGGGCTGCTGCTGTTCTTGCTACTACCCATATCACTACTACTCGTGCCACCACCGTTGCAGCCGACCAACACCAGCAAGATACATGCGATCGCGCTCCGAAATGCACCCGACATATCACGATTGAATTTATGCATGGTTTTCCTAACCGCTATGCCTTTTTTTACCTCGAATATCTTATCAGCGTACTCTAGGTTGGGTATTCATCGATGATTCGCTACCACCGGACATCGCGAGCATTAACACGCTTGTCCCCCATTCAGACCAAACCTAATTAAACCGGCCCAGCCTACCTAGAGTCGGTCTCATAAATACGCATGAGGATCACGGCAGAAGCGAGCTGAACCAGCCCGAAGTAGTTTTCGTCGTTGTATTCGTAGCGAGTTTTCACTTTCCAAAAGGATGGAAGCCAAGCGAAGAACCGCTCAACTTTCCATCGTCGTCGGTAGCGGCGAAGAGTTCGTCTATTCGGAGTCGCGTTACGCGTTCGATTTCGCTTAAGGGGAGCAACGAGTTCGATTACAAATCGGCGTCGAAGATACTCGTCGCGTGGATCAGAATCGTAAGTTTTGTTTCCGAATCTAGAGGATGCCCTGCAAAATATCGCGCGGTCTTTCCAAGGGCGACCCGGTTATCTTTGCGAATTTTTCCCTTGGGTAAGAGCGGTGCGACGAACTTCCATTGTTCATCCGTTAATGTCATCTCGGAAATTTATCGCAACGACGTCATCAGCCAATCTAACGTAGCTGTATTTATGAGACCGCCTCTATATTTAATAGAGCTCTTCCCCTAAGGGGAGGGTATAAAATAGTTAACGTGTGATGTACTCAGTTAAGCAACTTCCTTCTCCATCTCCGCCTTATAAGCCCCCGTCGCCGCCAACGAATTAAACTTCGCGCGTCGCGCGAGTTGCTTCTGCGCCGCCGCGACGTTCGCCGAACTTCCCTTCCACGTACTCATCACCGGCTCTTGCAGCGCGCGCGAATACGAGAACGTCAGCGGCCACGGTAAATTCGGATAACGCGCGTTCATGGCGTTGAGGTGGGCGGTGGCTTCTTCGGGACCTTGGCCGCCGGAGAGGAACACGACGCCGGCTAAGGACGCGGGGGCGGAATTCAGTAGGCAACTGACCGTCGCGTCGGCGACTTCTTGGACGCCGGCGCGTTTACCGCTTTCCAGACCGGAGATGACCATGCTGGCTTTCAGGATCGTGCCTTCATAGAACACGCGGTGCGCACCGAGTTCGCGGAACAGCACGCGCAGGGTTTCCAACGTGGCGTAGAAGCATTGTTGGATGGTGTGGCTGCCGTCGATGAGGACTTCGGGTTCGATGATCGGCACGATATCGGCTTCTTGGCACAGCGCGGCATAGCGTGCCAAGGCGTGTGCGTTGGCTTCGATACAGTAGGACGACGGAATTCCGGGGCCGATGGCGAGTGTCGCGCGCCATTTCGCGAAGCGCGCGCCCATGCTGGCGTACTCGGCTAAACGTTCGCGCAGGCCGTCCAAGCCTTCGGTTACTTTTTCGCCAGGGAAACCAGGCAGATCTTTGACGCCTTTGTCGACCTTGATACCGGGAATGATGCCCAGCTTTTCCATGTATTTGGCGAACGGTACGCCGTCGCTGGTGGTTTGGCGGATGGTTTCGTCGTACAAAATCGCGCCGCTGAGGTAGTTGTTGACGCCCGGTGCACCTAATAAGAGCTGCCGATAGGCGCGGCGATTTTCGACGTTGTCCTCGATGCCGGCTTTCTTGAAGCGTTTGGCGATAGTGGGGGCGCTTTCGTCCATGGCGATCAGGCCCTTGCCCTTGGCGACCATGGCCTTCGCGGTTGCTTGTAGTTGCGTAATGTTCATCTCACTACCTCCATGTTCTTATCGGTCAAGGGCGGCCGGGGACGGCCACCAAAAATGAAAGGGAACTTTAGCCAAACTCGGCGTCCCAAGTCTAGGCGACCGGGCCGATTTCTTGACATGCGGATCGAGATTGATAGGCTACGCGCCGCTGTTGGGAGTGTACCCCGCCCGCACGCATTCACATAAAAAATCCGTAGGAGACCATCCATGGCCTTAGTATCCATGCGCCAGCTGCTCGACCATGCCGCCGAGCACAGTTATGGCGTACCGGCGTTCAACGTCAACAATTTGGAACAAATGCGCGCGATCATGGAAGCCGCGCACAAAACCGATAGCCCCGTGATCGTGCAGGCCTCCGCCGGCGCGCGTAAATACGCG
>JAHFQD010000370.1 GCA_023266455.1 Candidatus Muproteobacteria bacterium | reverse complement strand
TCGGAAGCGGGGCTTGATGCTGTTGAGCGTAGCGGAGCGACGTCATCCGTTTTAGCGGCTTGTGTTGCACCGAGCGGCAGACATGCGACGGCGCAAAGCAAACCTGCTCTAGCGAGGATTGTCTTCATTCGTTTCGTCATAGGAGACCTGAGTCATAGTGTGGCGACGAACTGGATTATCGAGATTGGTGACGCACGATGGCGTCGATCTCCGCATAGTCCACGTCGTTACGCCGGTTCAAACGTGAAACCGCCTCTTCAGCCTGCGAAAGAGATACGGTGCTCGCGATGCGATACAGATGCATGCGGCCGGACATCGGCCGCACGTAAGACAAGGGTACGCCGGAAGAGTGCGCTAAGTCGTCGACGAACGACGCTTTTCCCGGTATGGACGTATCGGCCGATTCTTTGAACTTAATAATGATCTGCGCAGTTTGGAAAGCCGGCCTCGAAGCGGCCGGCGTCGCGGAATTTTCTGCGGTGGTGTTAGTGCACCCGAGAATCAATGACGCACCTATCAGCGCCATCGGTAATGAAAGTTGTCGCCACGTCATCGGTCGTCGCTATCGGTAAACGGTTTGCTACCGTACACCAAATAGTGACGCCGTTTGTACACTACAGCGAATTATTCCGCATTAACCAGGGCTTACTGGACGCGGTCTCAATGTTTTACTGCGCTCGGCGCCATTTCTGCGCGCCAGGCCAGCAGGGTCCATAAGAAGGTGGCGAAATCGCTGATGGAAAACACCAACGCCAGCGATCCCGGAACGATACCCAGATACCACAGCAGCGCCATCATCACGGGGCTTAAGGGTCGATCGAGCAACGACGCGAATACGAAACCGGTCGCATTGAGGCGGCCGCTGGCGACGTACAAAATTCCAAGTCCACCTAATAACATTCCACCGATTCGAAAATACGTTGCGCTCTGATCCATAAGCGGCGGTAGAAATAAAATCGACGCGACCCATTGCGGCGCGATTAATACCACGGTCGATTCGATCATCATTATCCAACCGAATATTTCGACGGATCGAGCGGCGCGCGTTTGCGTCGGTCGTTTAAGAAGTTGATGGAACATTTTGCTGAACGTCGGATTCGCCGTCATGCTTTCTTCCTTGTGCGATGTCGTGTGGAGGCGGCATTTTGCGCGTATTCCTTGGGGATAACAATTCACCGGTGGAACTCATCTCGTCTAAGCGTGACTAATTTAAGAAAGCAGATGTATCGCCTGTTGGCGACGCGGCGTCGAAACTAATTCAGCAACGGTTAGTCAATACTCATACGTAACAGAAATGAATCAGGAGAAGCACATGAAAACTTTTCCAAAGAAAACGCTACTATGGGTCTCGGCGATTTGTCTGGGGTTGGGCTCGGTAAGCGTGGTCTACGCGGCGAACGCGCCGGATGGATCGACGAGCAGCAAAGCGCTGGTCGCGGTTGACGATAGCGTCATCACCACCAAAATAAAGACTAAATTGCTCGCCGACGATGAAGTGAAGAGCACGGATATTTCCGTCGAGACCGTCGGCGGTGAAGTCAGTTTGAGCGGCTTCGTCGACAATCAACGTCAAGTGGAACGCGCCGTTGAAATCGCGCGCGGCGTCGAGGGTGTGAAGAAAATCACCAACAAGATGAGCGTCAAAGTCGCCAACGGCTAGCGCTCGATCAACGATCAGGAGGTGCAACATGCTTTATTGGGCAGCCGTGTTTCTCGTCATTGCGATCGTCGCGGCCATCTTCGGCTTCGGCGGGATTGCAGCCGGTGCGACGCAGATCGCCAAAGTGCTGTTCGTTATTTTTCTAGTAGTATTCGGTATCACGCTTGTTCTTGGAATAGTCCGTTAAAGGAGGATCTATGCCGTCATCTAATTCTCACGCTGCACAAGCTAGTCACGAGGCTGGCGTTAAATCAGCCCGGTCGCAAACTGCGAGCGCGCGTAATCAAACCAATACCGATTTCCGCAACTTGATTAGCGACGCGGAAGAGTTGCTGCGCGTGACCGCGAATTATTCGGGCGAGGCGTTGTCGGCCGCGCGCGCCAAATTCGAAGAACACTTGGAACAGGCCAAGGACTCGATGTCGGAAGCGGGTTCGATCGCCGCCGAGAAATACCGTGAGGCCGCTAAGACGACCGATCGCTATGTACACGACAATCCGTGGCAAGCAATCGGCATCGCCGCCGCCGTCGGTATTTTGATCGGCTTCCTCGCCAATCGGCGTTGATCGACTGCGGAAGGAATTTTTTTATTCGATGGCATCGAAGGATTCGCGTGTGCGCACGCGAATCCTTTGTCGTCTAAGTCGCCTGATCGTTATCATCGGCGTAATGATCGAATCGTTTCGTGGTAAACCGTTGCCATAGCGAGGCATATCATGAGTTCCACATCTTTACCGCCGACCATCGTTGATTCGCTGCGCCAAGTCGCCGTCAGTTTGATCGGGCATGCGCGCACCCGTTTAGAATTACTCTTGCTCGAACTCTCTCTCGAAAAGACGCGGCTCGTGAGCATGCTGATCAGCGCGGTGCTCGTGATTTTTTTCACGATCTTCGCGGTGACGCTTTCCGTATTGGGCGTGATTGCGTATTTCTGGGATGGCCCCTATCGCGTAGCGGTGATT
>JAHFQD010000369.1 GCA_023266455.1 Candidatus Muproteobacteria bacterium | reverse complement strand
ACGTGCACGCGCGGCGGTTTCGGGGTTGCGCGTCTGGGACACCGAGCACAACAATGGGGTATTGATCTATCTGTTGCTGGCAGATCGCAACGTCGAAATCATCGCCGATCGCGGCATCGATGCGCGCATCGGCACCGCGGAGTGGGAACGTATTTGCCGCCTCATGGAAGCGCATTTCAGCGCCGGTCGTTTCGAACAAGGCGTAACCGAGGGCGTACGCGTCATCGGCGAACATTTACAGCGGCATTTCCCGGGCGCGGGAAACAACAACGAACTGCCCGACGCGCCGGTTATACTTTAAAAAATAACAAGACGGTTAATCCCATGCGCAACTGGCGCGGCGGCAAACTGAAGCGAATTTTCAAACGCGTACTGCGCTACCTACGCGTACCGGGTACGATCAACTTGATCGTACTGGGCTGGGCCGGACCGCTGCTACTCCCGATCGAAGCGCCGGCAGGATACGAATTTTCGCTGGCAAGCGAAACCGACGTCGAAGAAATTTCCGCTTGTTCCAATCGCGACATCGCCGCGCGCGCTTATTCCACGACACTATTTCGACAATTTTTTCGCGCAGGACATCGCTGCGCCGTCGTCCGTGCGCGCGGAGAGATGATTGGACATCTTTGGGCGTTCAAAGACGAGTACATCATTACTTTGGACGATTATCGTTACACGCGATTGACCATCGCGTTGGAGACGACGTCCATCTTCACCGGCAACGCTTACATCGCGCCACGTCATCGCGACCATGGCGTATTCCGGCAACTCAAGCTTTACCTGATGCATCAACATGCGCGTGGCACGCGTTTCTACGCCTGGGTCGATGAGTTAAACGGCGCCTCGTTGGCGGCGAATCGCGTGCTCGGTTTCGAACCGTTGGCGGTGCTCCGTTTCGGCGGATCTGAGACACAGCGCCAGCTTTCCTTGCAAACGTTCAATAGCGACGAGTGGCTAGCGCTAGACCGCCCATGGCCCGTGCTACGCATCGCCGAAAATCGCCTTCTTATCGAGACAGCGACGACCTCTAGCTGAGTCGTTGAAACTGTCCTGCGCCCAGTCCACTTTCCTTAGGTACTCCCGACTCATTCTGGACAGCAGGTCAGATAACTGCGACCGACCGTATTCTCGTGAGATCGAGATTTCCGTAAAGTGGGTTTATTAACGGACATAAAGTCGGTGGGTTTATGGGTGCATTCCGTTCGGCCATCCCGATCATTCTCTTGGCATCGCTCACTCTGAGCGGCTGTAATTCCGGCGGCTCGAGTTCCGGCGGTGAAACCTCGAAAGTACAAAGCGCCAGCCCTGCACCCGCCCCTACCGTACCTTCCACCCCGACGGGGCTCACCGCGACAGCGGGTAACGCGCAAGTCGCCCTCAGTTGGAACGCCGTTTCCGGCGCCACTGGTTATAAGGTGTATCGCGATACCACCTTGATCGGATCGCCGACGTCGACCAGTTTCACCTACACCGGACTTGCGAACGGCACGACCTATACCTATCGCGTCAGCGCGACCAATGCCGTGGGCGAAGGCGCCAAGTCGAGCGCCACAACAGCCACACCACAAGCGCCGGCGACGGTACCGGCGGCGCCTACTGGCGTCACAGTCACGCCGGGCGATGTGCAAGTCGCGCTGAGTTGGAATACGGTCTCCAGCGCCACCAATTACAAGGTGTACCGCAACACCACGTTGATCGCGTCGCCAACGTCGAACAGCTTTACTCACACCGGCCTCACGAACGGCACGACCTACACGTACCAAATCAGCGCCACCAACAGCATTGGCGAAGGCGCAAAGTCGGCGTCGGTCAGCGCGACACCGCAAGCACCCGTCGTCAGCGGCAGTTGGCCCGCGGTGTACAACACCGGTTACCCCCATGGCCTGCCCGGCGATACGCGCACGCCGGTGACGCTCACCGCCTACACCGGTCCGTGCGACATCCGTACCGATAACACCGTTATCGACGGCAAGCTGATTAATTGCAGCATGCTCATCTACGCGCAAAACGTGATTATCCGAAACAGCAAGGTCAACGGTTTCATCAAGACCAACATACCGTGCCAAAACTGCGCCTACGGTTCGATCACCATCGAAGACACCGAAATCGACGGCGGCAGCGATCACTCCGAAGCGCTCGGTGTGGAAAACGTCACCGCACGACGCGTGAACGTTTACGGCAATCAACACACTGTGCACTGCGGCGACAACTGCACCGTCGAAGATTCCTGGCTGCACGATCAATACGACGGCGCGGCGATGGGATGGCATCAAAACGCCTTCATCACCAACGGCGGCACGAACCACCTCATCCGCCACAACACGCTGCATTGCCGCGGCGGTTGCACCGCCGACGTCGGTCTGATTCCGGACGGCGATATCTCGCACGTCACCATCGAAAACAATTTGTTTATGGCCTCGCCCGACAGCAGTTACTGCGCGTACGGCGGCAGCCATTCGGGCAACAAGAGCGGCACACCGAGTTACATCATTTACCGCAACAACGTGTTCCAGCGCGGTTCGAACAACAAATGCGCCACCTACGGACCGGTGACGTATTTCGATACCTCGGCCACCGGCAATCAGTGGATCAACAATACCTGGGAAGATGGGACCGCGGTTC
>JAHFQD010000066.1 GCA_023266455.1 Candidatus Muproteobacteria bacterium | reverse complement strand
CTTCGCGATGTAGTTCGGCGGCATCATCCATAATCATCGGCGGCGCGCCGAAACGCGACAGCAACGGCATTTGACGGGTTAAGCTCAAACAAAACGCGTCGATCGTTTGTATACCGAGACGACCGGGATTTTCTTCGATATGCCAACCGCGCTCAGCATCGCGTGCGCGGACGCGACGCGCAAGTTCCCATGTTTGTTTCTCATGCGCTTCCAACGGCGACGTGTCGCTCGCCGCCTGCGTTAACGCCGCCAACACGCGCGCGCGCATTTCGGCCGCGGCTTTTTTGGTAAAGGTGATCGCCAAAACTTCTTCGGGACGATCCACCGTCGATAGCAATAAAAGATAACGCTGCGTCAGTAGGCCCGTCTTACCCGCGCCCGCCGGCGCTTGCACGATGAACGAACGCGCGGGATCGAGCGCGCGCCGGCGGGCGATTTCGTCGGGCACTGTGAGAATGGTCACTCGCTTTCCTCCGTCGCGCCTGCGTGTGCCAACCGCGCACGCCGTTCATGTACACGGCAAAACGCATGCAGATGACACTGCTTACACGCATCCGCGTCGCGCGGACTCACGCGCGCGAAACCGATGCGATGTTCTTGCGCCAACGATTGCAGCGTCACGTCCCACTTCTCGATCAACTGATCCCACGATCCATGCTCGGCAGCCCATTTGTCGTCATAGTGTTCGACGTCGGGCGTGATGTTTTCCGCCACGGCGAGACCGGCGAAACCGGTGTTGCCACGACGCACGCGGCCATACAGCAACGCGCCAATGCGTTCGCGCGGCACGCCGTAGACCGCGTACAGCGGAACCTGCGGTTCATGCGGACGTTCGCCAAACCAATGTTTAAGATTAACCGCGCCGGTTTTGTAATCGATCACGGCGTAATCGCCATTCGCCAATTCGTCGATACGATCGATGCGCGTCGCCGTTACAACCTCGCCCACCGTCAACCAGGCCTTCGCTTCTTCGCGTCGCACCGTGAACGGCGCGCGGACTTTCTCGCATGCCAACCATTCTTGCGCCAACAACGCCAAGCGTTCGGTTTCGATAGCGGCGCCGCGTTCGGTGATTGTTTCGGGGCGTTGGCGTCGAAGTTGTTCCACCAATTCCGCGGCGAGCTCGACAGTACGACGCGCGAGTGCCTCCGGAGCAAGCGCGAGTAACCGTTCTTGCGACACCGTTTCCTGCCAGAAACGCGCGAGCAAAGCGTGGATCAAAATGCCGCGATCGGCCGCGCTCAACCCCGGTTCCGGCTCGGGAAACTCGTCGGCACCGAGTCGAAACTCGACACCGCCGCGAAACGGGCAGGCCGCTTGCGAGCGGAATAACGCCGCACCGCCCGGCGCCGGTACGCTCGGTGTTAACGGCGGTAAATATTCGTCGATGAAGGTTTCGCAACCACCGTGACGATGCACGACATCGCGATAGCGCGGCGTTTGATTCGCCGGCGGCGACCATTCGGGTAAATCGCGGATCAACGGACTCGGCCGCAAATCGCGATCTTCTTCGCGCAACGGATGACTGAAAACGACTTCGCGCGCGCTGCCCAGCAAACGTTGGGTAAGTCGCCGGCAAAATTCTAATTCACGTTCCGCCGAGGCATGCGGCAAGCCGTGACGGCGTTGCCAAGCGGCGGGCAAAAACGGATTAGGACGCGGCGCGGCGGGCCACACGTCGTCGTGTAGTCCCAGCACCCACAGGGCGTCGAATTCCATGCCCGAGGCTTCGAGCACACCTAAGATTTGCACCGGCGTTTCCGGCGTCTCGCGCTGGAACAAACTCTCTTGCGCCATGCGACGTAATCGCGACAGCGCTTCGCCATAACTCAGCGCCGGCATCACCGCGTCGAGCGCGCCGAAACCGCTTAAGAGTTCGCGCCACGCTTCGACCGTTTGGTATTCGGCGCTCGACAAACCGCGATCACCGGGCCAGCCGAAACTCGCCAGCAACTGCGCGATAGAAGCGAGCCAACGCGACGGTGCTTGCTTGCGCGGCAACGACGCGCAGGCGTCGCTGAATCGAAGCAGACGCTCGGCCAAAATCGGACAAGCGCGCGGCGTATCGCCGGCCATCGCGAGCGCGCGTTGCAGCGCGGATACACCGCTGCGCGCTTCGCCTAGGCGTCGCAATCCGAGATCGAGCCGCGCACGGCGCGTCCATTCCACCGCACCGCCGACAAGATAGGGCGAGCAAAGCAATTCCGTAATTTCGTCGCAATCCAAGGTATCGCGCGCCAAGCGCAGAATTAAAAACGCCGTGGCGATCGCGGGTTGCGACAACAATGATTCACCGAACGACAAGTTATACGGACGCGCAGTCTCGTCGTTGCCAGGTAACACGACGGACGGCAACAACACGTCGTCGAACACGCGCCGGATCAGACGATGCTGCGCCGCCAAATCCGGCGCTAACACACCGATGCGTGCGTTCGGATCAGATTCGAGTCGTGCCCGCGTCCAGCGCGCAGCGGCGGCGACTTCCTCCGCCATCGACGGCAGCGCCGCGCGCTCGACGCGCGCATTCGCCGAAACGTCGCCGTCGAACGTCGCCACCTCACAGCCGGCGCGTTGCAGCACGTCGAATAATTTTTTCTGCTGCGGTGTCAGTTCATCGAAACCGGCTAACAGCAGACGCGGCGGAATCGGCGTTTGGCGCGCGTCGATGAGCGCGATCAGGGCGTCCGGTAGCCGCGGGCCGTCGAGCCAACGGCGTTCCCGACAACGTTCTTCAAACGTCGCCGCCCACGCGGCGAACGCTTGGACATCGTCGTATCCGGCTTGATGTATTTCCGCGCGCGGCAGACACCAGGCGTGTAACAACGTCCAGGCCTTGCGCGCCAAGCGCGCGGTCGCCGCCGGCGACAACAGGATTTCGCCGCGCTCGGATTCGGCGACGACGTGTTCCCACAACACCATTTCCTGCGTGGGTGTAAGCAGTAATCGATCGCTGGCACGCGTATCGACCGCGTGTTCCCACTGACGACCGAGCCAAGCGCCAAGCGTCATAATCGCCGGCGTTTCCCACAGCTGTAATCCACGCACGCGCGATTCTCTGGCGTAGCGTTGCGCCAGGTGGCGCGCCAAACGCTGACCGGCAGTAATCAATACCGCGTCGGGGGTAAGCAATTCGCTGATGGTCGACATGCGAGGCGCGCGTACATCGCTGTTTGGGAGATCATCCAAGACTAACGGGGGGCACCGCGTATTGGGAAGGGGCGTCTAAAAATAGGTACTGTCTCGATTTGACAGATATTTCCCTCATCCCAACCCTTCTCCTGGGGGGAGAGGGGAAGGGGTGAGAGAAGCTTTTCGTCTTAACTTGGAATCAAATTGAGACACCACCTAAAAATATCGGGTTTTACTTAGCGGCGAACCACGCGTCGATGCGGCCCGCGTCGAGTTTGCCGGAAACGCCTTGTCTGACGCCCGCCGCGTTAAAAAAATACGTACGCGGCAACTCACCGTACCAGCGGCGATCGATCTCAAAGCGCAATTTTTCCTGAAACGCGTCGGCGAACACCCAGATTTCGGCGCGCGCGATACGATGGCGTGCCAGCGCCGCGCGTAACGCGGGTTCGTCAGCGGGCGTGTCGGTGGCGATTAGCACTAATTCAAACTGGGGATTCTTCTGAAGGAACCCGCTGAATAATTCAAGTTCCTCGCGACAGGGCTCGCAGGTAAGCGACCAGACGGCCAGTACGAAAGGTTTGCCCGCATGCGCTTGAACGATGCGGTCGTAACTGCCGGCGGTAAAACGCCGCAGTTCTTGCGCCGAAACGACGTGGCTTATTCCTAACGCCATCAGGCACAGCCCTATTTCGAACCAGCGCCGCCGCGTCATCGGCTTGCCACTTTCTCGTCGAGCGGAATCAACCGATAGCCTTCGCGTTGTGCGTTCCAAGAAACATAAACCGTCTTGCCATCGGCGACGAGCAGCGGATAGTCGTTGCCGCTTTGCGCCGTGGCGATGGTCTGTGTGGCGCTCCATCGACGTCCGCCGTCGGTGGAACGCATCAAGCGCACCGCGCTGCGCGTACCGTCGAATTCTTTCCACGCCAGGTAAATATTTTGTCCGCGCACCCACAATGCCGGATGACCCGGTTGCGCTTGCAGATCGCCGAACGGCATCGGCGCGTCGAACGTCGCGCGATCGGTCGAGCGTGCGTAGAACAATCCTTGGCGCTTGGCGCTATTGGTAAACCACGCCACGTGGTACGTCCCATCGGACGCCACGGCCAGCGTCGGTCCGTGGTGCGGACAGGCGTCGATTTCCCAATCGTCCTCGGCGACGCGAATCAACGTCGATCGATCGTCGAGTCGTTGCAGCGCGTGATCGCGCGCGCTCTTGCCGAAGATGTGACGCCAGACGATAACCGGCACGCCGTCCGTATCGAGCGCCATCGCGATGCGGCAACATTCGCAGCCGTGATCCACGAGCTTGCGGTTCGACGTAACGTGCGTGGCGTCGGTCGAGGTCGCGTAATACAACGCCGCGCCGGCGTATTGCTTCCCCGCCGCCGCTTGATCGCGTTTATCGATCCAAACCACGTGTACTTTGCCTTGCGCGTCTAAAAGAAATGATTCGAAGCGATGACTGATCGCGGCGCGATCGTCGTTGACAGTGATCGGTGCGGAAAAATTTCGTCCCCCATCGATGGATCGACTTAGGCGAATGTGGCCGGCATAGGGTTGCGGCAAATGAACAGTGTAAGAAACGTAAACCGCGCCGTTGCTCGCGAGCGCGATCTTCGGTCGATTGTCGCCGTCAGCGGCGATGTTTTCCGGTTCGGCGTTCACCTTCACGGGCGCGCTAAAGCGGCGACCCTTGTCGTCGGAATATTGAACGATGACGTGCTCGTCGGCGCTTGAAACACGCCACAGTCGGCCGTTGGCGTCGAAGACGACGTTCGTGGCGAGACCGAGTTTTTCATGGGCGGCGTGCGAAACGGCATCGTGCTCTTGCGCGACGGCGACGCTCATCGTGCACAGCATTGCCATCAGAACAGCGAGCGAGCGAACTTTAGCGTTCAATGCGACAACGATTTTCATAACACCCATCTATTCTCCCGTTGCACGGGGAAGCGCACAATTTAATCACCACTTCGCTTCCAGTCCCGCATAGTACACACGCGGTAATCCTGGCGAAAACACCGGTTGGTTGCTCGACAATTGTGCGCTGTCAGCGTAGCGCCGATTCTGCAGGTTATAGATGCTGCCGAATACGGAAAACGTCCGCGTCACCGGCACATCGGTGCGCAGATTCAACAAGCTATGCCCCGAATATTTCTGGGTGTTGGCGGCGTCTAACCAATAGGAACCGAGTTTTACCCACTCAAGTTGCACCCGTGGACCGTCGGCGGGTTGCCAGGTAAGGCGCGTGTTGGCGATGACGCGCGGCGCAGCTTCCATGTCTTTGCCGGAAAAATTCGCCGTCGTCGTGACCCAATCTTCATACGTATGCCGCGCGTACGAGTATGCCAGATCGAAACGGAAATCACCGGCGATCGGCGCACCGCTGCCAACTTCGATACCGCGGTGTTCGGTCTTGCCGGCGTTCACCGTTTGCGTCAGCGTCGTCGCCGGATCGCGTTGCGACACGATGTCGTCGCGTTTGACAAGATCGTAGACAACGACGTCGTAAGAAATTTTCTCGACCGATCCGCGCAATCCCGCTTCGGCTTGATCGGCTTTGATCGGCTTCAACGCCAATGCCGATTGCGCCAACGCCGTCGCCGCGGCGGGCGAACTACCGAACGCCGGACGGAACAATTGGGTTTGCGACGGCGAGCGGAAACCGTGGTTGTACGAGGCGAACAAGCTCGTGTCGTTGCTCAACGCATACGTCGCGCCGAATTTAGGACTGACGTGATGAAAACGAACCGTGGTGTCGTCCGCTTGACCGTAGTAGCGCGTACCGACGAATCCCGACGCCGGTACTTGGATGGGACTGCCCGCCAACGGATTCGAAAGTTCGTAACTGAGATTGTCGTAGCGCACGCCGGTGGTGAGGCGCAATTTTTCCGTGGGAGAAATTTCGCCGTGTATATAGGGCGACAGATCGCTAAAGGTCACGTCGTAATCATAAATACGCTTCGCAATGGTGTAGGAGCTGAATTGTCGCGACGGCGCGCTGCCGGTAGCGCTGACGTTGAGCGCGTCTTCTTGATGGGCGCCGGGGCTCACATCCAAATCGGCGCCAACAATTAAACGTGCGCGCATCGCTTCCGGAAAATTGCGACGCCATTTCGTCATGACGCCGAACGAGTTGTTCTCGTCGTTGTAAACCGTCGGATCGGAATTGAGCGAAAACGACGCGAGCAAGTCCATGCTGTTGTGACGCACATAGGGCGTGACCGAAAACAAATCAACGCCAGTCTCTTGCTCGTACGCGCTCACAAGGCGCAGTGCTTCGACTTTACGGTACGCGATCGGAACATAATTCTTCGTCGGATTATTCTGATAATCACTCAGCGTCAGCGGCGAATTCGCGCCGGTCTCTTGGTCGATCTTGGAAAACGAGAATGTCGTCTTCAACATCGCTTTGTCGTCGACGACGCGGTCCCAGCGCAACACGCCGCTCTGACGATCGTATGCGGTCGCATCGCGCCAACCGTCGGTATGCGTGACGTTCACGCTCGCGCGCCAGTAATCGCGCTCGTCGCCGCTGCCGCCGTTGGCAAGCAAACGCCGCCAACCAAAACTGCCGACTTCGCCGGACGCCGACGCTTCCGGTTTGTCCGGCGGCTTGCGCGTCAACACATTGACCACGCCGCCGATGGCGTCGGAGCCGTACAGCGCCGTACCCGGACCGCGAACGACTTCGACGCCGCCCGCTTGTGGGATGTCGATTTCATACAACGCGTTGTGATTAAAAAATCCGGTCGAGCGAATCGGCACGCCGTCTTCAAGAAAAAGATAAACCGGCGAGGTCGTGAACGGCTGGCGAATCGCAGTGGTATGCCCTTCCCCGTTCGTGACCGCCACCGCGGCACCGGGAATCTGGCTCATGATCTGGCTAGGATGCGTCGGTCTGTCTTTTAATAAAGACTCGCCTTTGACGACGCCGACCGAGGCCGGCGTTTCGGATAATTTTTCTTGCTCGCGCGTGCCGGTGACGACGACGTCATCGAGTTTGACGTCGTCGGCGACGGCGAACGACGCACCGATACTGGTCATGATCGCGAGAGCGATAGGATTTATTCTTCTTAGCATCGACGCGTAGAACCCAATGAATGTAGACGCGCGGAATCTTAAACAGTCGAACGGTGGTCTTTGAATGCGACAAATCGTCGCATCGTGGGGAACGAACCGTCTTAGCGGATCAATGTCTAGTTAACCATTTTGATCGTGTAAAATAAGCACCAATGAATCCCGTCAAAATCGGCGTTTCCGCACGGCTGCTGCATCCTGATCCGCAACGCAGTTTCTTACCCACCAAAACGCTGCATTATCTCGAGCAATCCGTCGCCAACTGGATCATGTCGGCCGAAGTACTGGTCTTTATGATTCCTACCATCAGCGACGCGACTCCGCACGCGCCGAAGAATCTCAAGATCCACGACTACGTCAATCATCTCGACGGTCTCGTGCTGCAAGGCGGCGCGGACATCGCGCCGGAAACCTACGGCGAAGTACCGCTTAAGCCAGAATGGTCGGGAGACCGCGTGCGCGATCTCTATGAGATTGAGCTATTCAACGAGTTCGTCAGACAAGGCAAACCGGTGTTCGGCATATGCCGTGGCTGCCAGCTCATCAACGTCGCCTGCGGCGGCACGCTTTATCAAGATATCGCGACACAGGTGCCGGATGGCATTCAACACCGTTGCTATCAACGCTACGACAACAATTTCCACCAATTGACTATCTTGCCTGGCACATCGCTGGCAAAACTCTATCCCGCGATTGCCTCGGCGCAGATCAACACGATTCATCATCAAGCGGTGAAAGATCTTGGCAACGACCTGATCGTCGAAGCGCGCTCCGATCCAGATAACCTTATCGAAGCGCTGCGCGGCACGGGCCCCAGTTTCGTACGCGGCGTTCAATGGCATCCGGAATTCATGGACCCCAAAAACCCCGCCTTACTCGACGGCAAGCCGATGCTTGAAGAATTTATCGCGGAATGCAGGAAGGGTAAAAAATAGACTGGCGTTAATGACCGCGTAAAAAATGCGCGATGCGCTGCTGCCGGGAGAAAAAATGGCACAAAAAAAGGCCGGATTCTCCGGCCTTTTGGCGACTATGCAATTTGGTAGCGGGGGCTCGATTCCTTACGTATATACGAAACGAGTCCGACTTCGATAATGATTCACCCGTCGGCCTGAATGGAGGTCAATCT
>JAHFQD010000368.1 GCA_023266455.1 Candidatus Muproteobacteria bacterium | reverse complement strand
CACCACAGCACCATCACGCGCGTACGCGCCGGGTTGCAAGCACTCGGCACCGACATTCCGCCAGGCTACCCGGACTACGTGCTACATAGCATGGTGCGCGTGATGCGCGGCGGTGAAGAAGTGAAACTTTCCAAACGCGCCGGTTCTTACGTGACCTTGCGCGATTTGATCGAATGGGTCGGGCGCGACGCGGTGCGCTTCTTCTTGGTTTGGCGGCGCGCCGATTCCGAGTTCACGTTCGACATCGATTTGGCGCTATCGAAGAGCGAAGAAAATCCGGTGTATTACGTGCAATACGCGCACGCACGCGTGTGCAGCGTGTTCCGCCAACTCGCGGAAAAAAGTTTGTCGCACGATGCCGCCAACGGCGATCATCACCTGGCGTTGTTGATCGAAGAACATGAACAAGCGCTGCTCAATCGCGTCGCACGCTATCCGGAAATGATCGAGTTCGCGGCGGCAGCGTTCGAACCGCATCAAGTGGCGCATTATCTACGCGAACTCGCGTCGGATTTTCACATTTACTACAACTCACACACTTTCCTGGTAGACGATGCCAACTTGCGCGACGCGCGCTTGAACTTAATTAGCGCGGCGCGCCAAGTCATCGCCAACGGCTTAAAACTTCTCGGCGTCTCGGCGCCGGAGAGAATGTAAACTCGGCCCATGGCAGCGCGACGCAAAGCCGGTGGTGGCGGTAAAAAAAAGGGACGCGGATTCTTATTACTATTGCTGGGTCTCGGCATCGGCGTGGCCGCCGTTTTCCTGGTGCAATTGGTGATGGAGCGCAACCTGCATCACACCGTGCTCGGCTGGTTCAAGCGCGACAAAGTGGCGCAACACGATAAGGCCGCCAAGAAAGAACCGGAAAAACCGAAATCGAAATTCGATTTCTACACTATCCTCCCCGAAACCGAGACCGTGCTGCCAGAGCGCGTTAAGAAAGAACCGAAAACGGCGAAAACCGAAAAACCGGAAGAGGGCGTGAGCTACATTCTTCAAGCCGGTTCGTTCGGAAGTTACGATGAAGCGGATCAACTCAAAGCGAAGCTAGCGCTGCAAGGGCTCACCGCCCAGATCCAAAAAATCAGCATCGAAGGCAAGGGCGAATATTATCGTGTGCGCCTCGGACCTTACGACAAAGTGGAACAACTCGACGGCATCAGCCAGCAATTGACGAAGATGGGCGTCAAATCCGCCATGCGGCTGAAGGTAAAAAAAGGAAGCGGCTAACAAACACTATGTGTTTTGCCCCTTCTACTCTGGCGTGCCTGGAAACTTAGAATAAGGGAACGAGCGAATGCATCAGCAATATAAAACTTTCATTCTGGACGAACCGATAGCGCACGTTTTACGCATTACGCTGAATCGTCCTGATACGGCTAACGCCATCAACACCGCGATGATTCGCGAATTGTGTGATTTTTGGGCCGCCTGCTACACCGAGGTTGCACCAAATTGGCGCTGCATCGTGCTGCGAGGATCCGGTCACACGTTTTGCGCGGGAGCGGATCTCAAAGAACGCAATACCATGTCCGATTCGGAATGGCTGACTCAACACGCCATCTTCGAACAGGCGTTCACGCACATGATGCAATGCCCGTTACCGATTCTCGCCGCCGTCAACGGCGCTGCGTTTGGCGGCGGTCTGGAGCTGCTTTTAGCCAGCGATTTTGTGTACGCGGTTTCATCAGCGACCTTCAGCTTCCCCGAGGTTAAACGCGGAATCATCCCGGGCGCCTATGGCACGCAAAACTTACCGCGCGCTTGCGGTGCGCGACGCGCCAAAGAAATTATTTTGACGGGACAATCTTTCACGGCGGCGGAAGCGCATCGATGGAATATCGTCAACCAACTTTTCGATACCGAAACACAATTAATGGAAGGTGTTTTGAACACCGCCAGACAGATTGCCGCTAACGCACCGCTAGCGATACGCCAAGCAAAAAAATCGTTGAATGTCGCCCTGCAAAGCAGCTTACAAACCGGATACATGTTTGAAATCGAAGCTTACAACCGACTAATCGCGACAGACGATCGACGAGAAGGCGTAATGGCATTCAATGAAAAACGCGAACCTAGTTTCGTCGGTAAATAAACATTTAAAGCAAAGTTAGAAAATCGGCGGCCCAAAAGATGACCGCATCCGTATAGAACCACACGGCAAAGTCGAATAACAAAGCGCCAATCAACAATTGTCGAAAATGGGTGTCAAATCCGCCATGCGTCCGAAAGTGAAGAAAGGCACGGGCTAGCCAAATGCGTTACCAAGGCAGTTGTCATTGCGGCCAAATTAAATTCGACGTCGACGGCACGATCGAGCAACTGATGGAATGCAATTGCTCGCTGTGTTCTCGACGTGCGACGCTGCTGTGGTTTGTGCCGCGTACGCAGTTTCATCTCAACACGCCGGAAAGCGCTTACTCGACGTACACTTTCAACAAGCACCGCATCAAACACCACTTTTGTCCGCGCTGCGGCTGCACGCCGTTCAGCGACGCAACCGATCCCCAAGGCAATCCAATGGTGTCCATCAATACTCGCTGTTTGGAAAACGTGGACTTGTCGTCGATCAACGTCGTGCACTACGACGGATTGCATCGTTAACAACGTAGGGAACCC
>JAHFQD010000367.1 GCA_023266455.1 Candidatus Muproteobacteria bacterium | reverse complement strand
GCATAATTAACGCGCGCGTAGAACTTCGGCTTCGACGGCAAGCTGCGGAAATAACGATGGCCGCCGACATGATCCCAATGCGCGTGGGTGATGAACACCGTGGTCAAGGGCGGTAGCGTCGGCGCGTACGCGCGCAATGCTTCGTACGCCGATTGCGCCGAATCCGGTCGCGTGCCGGCATCGATGCCAATTAACTCCCGGCCGTTATCAGAAACAACGAAGTAATACTCGGTGAATTCAAAACCGGACAGCGCATACACCTTGCCGGGCAGAATTTCCTTGATCCGCTTGGACGAGAACGTATGTCCGGTCGACGGTTCCTCGGCGTAAGGTACGACCAAGGTGATCGGTTTGTTAAAGTCTTTATAACCGCTCAGGTGTAAATAATTTTCGGCACGCGTCCGATCGCCGTCGGCGTTATAAATAGTGCCGAGTTGGTAATAAACCTCGCGCAACCAGCCAACGTGCGGCGCTTGACGGATATTGTCGACGCACCATTGCAGTTCTTTCAGCGCCATCTCCTGCTGGTTGAAAAATCCCGGTAATTGCGCGCGCACCACACCGGAGATCCAGCGCACGACGAAAACATCATCGCGAGAAAGTTGTTTCGCGTCGTCGATCATCTTCACCGTCTCGTTCACCCACGAGATACGTTTGATAAACGACACCTCGCGCGCGTGCTGCGCGCGCAGTAGCGCCGTCGCGCTCAGGTACAACGATTTCTGCACGGGGGATAATTGAGCGTCGAATTGGGTAATCAGCGCGGAGAAGAATTCGATTCCCTCTTTGGACCGATTGGCGTTGGCGTATTGAGCCATGAGCAAGAAAATAATTTGCGGGTCGCGCGCCGGCCCGGCGCGATTCACTTCATGCAAATAAGCCAATTCAGGGCGGTAAGCAAAAAACGTATCGCCAGCCTCCGCCGTAGCCGCCATCATCGAGCCGCAAACCACGGCGGCAACTGCTATTTTGCGCATGTCGATTTTCATCCGAGCCTCCAAATTCATGGTACACTATAAAATATATAGTGACTATTTATTTTATAGTTACTTGCTAGATGAATGTCAACTCGATATCTTTTTCACTATGGCTAAAACCTACAATTTGGACTGTCCTGTCGCACGAACCTTGGATTTGGTCGGCGAACGCTGGACCATGCTGATCCTGCGGGATCTATTACTCGAAGGGCCGCGACGCTTTCAAGATCTGCAGGAATCGCTCGACGGCGTGGCGCCGAATACCCTGTCCGCACGCCTCAAAGCGATGGAGCAACAAGGTCTCATCAACGGCCGCTTGTACAGCGAGCACCCGCCGCGCTTGGAATACCAACTCACCGAAAAGGGAAAAACCCTCGGACCCATATTGCAAGCGTTACGCGATTGGGGAAAACGCCATACGACGAAATAGCGCCATGCTCATCAACGAACCCGAATCTCCCTGCGTGCGGATATGCCAACTCGATCCGTCGACCAAGCTCTGCATGGGTTGCTACCGCACCGTGGAGGAAATCGCCGGTTGGTCGCGCTACTCGACCGAAGAAAAATTGGCGGTGCTGGAAAAACTCGCCGTGCGTCAAAACGCCGGCTTCAATTCGTTTTAATCAGTTTCAGCGACGCATATAGATAACTTCGACGCGCCCGCGGGGGCCGACGAAATAAGAAGCGACCCAACCCGTTACACTCACGACGATCGCGCCGCACAAGGCCGCCCAAAAGCCGCTGATAGTGAATCGCTCGAACATCCACGCCACCAACCCTAGTGTTGCGGCGTTGATCACCAATAAAAATAACCCGAGCGTGACAATAGTGATGGGGAGCGTTAACAGAATTAAAACCGGTCGCACGACAGCATTAACGATTCCGAGCAGTAGCGCCGCACCGAGCAATGTTCCCACGCCTTCAATGTGCAGCCCTGGAATAATTTCCGACGCCAGCCAAAGTCCTAGCGCCACGATCAATACTCGAACGATAAATCCAGGCATGTCGTACTCTCCATCGATTCGCTTACAAAAACTCAGACATCGCGTAACGCATTTCGTTACTTGATCGACGACGATAACATAACGCGCCTACTCACAGGGAAGCCTATGAATCATCCTCGCGAACTAACGCCGACCCTAAACGACACGGCTGATAAAGGCGCGGCGGTTTACAGCAAACCGGTGCTGTCGATATATGATTTATTTGTATTGGGATTTTCCAATTCGTTCGTTTGGAAATGTCCGTCGCGGCGAATCCTTGCACTGTATAACGATCATGTCGCCGATAAACACTTGGATATCGGTGTTGGTACGGGTTATTTCTTGGATCGCTGTAGATTTCCTTCCACATCGCCAAAGATCGCGCTGTTAGATTTAAATCCGAATTGCTTGCAAGCCACGACGCATCGTCTGCGACGCTACGATCCGAGCTGCCACATTGCCAACGTGTTGAAACCGTTCGAAATCGACGAATCCGAATTCGGATCGATCGGACTGAATTACTTACTTCATTGCTTACCTGGAAATCTCGCCGATAAATCCGTTGTATTCGAACACGCGAAACCGCTGCTTCGAAAAGGCGGTGCACTCTTCGGCGCCACTATTCTTGGCGAGGATGTCGAACATAATGCCCTCGCTAAACGTTTGA
>JAHFQD010000366.1 GCA_023266455.1 Candidatus Muproteobacteria bacterium | reverse complement strand
GCGCGAAACAATGACCATGTCGTGGCCTTCGCGCATCTTGTCGATCAACGGCGGGATCAGTTCGGCGATGGAATTCCCATCGGGGCTGAAAGTAATAACGACATTGCCTTCGACGTAAGGTAACACCTCGGTGTACGCATGACGAAAGCCGCGTCGCTGCTGAACGTAAACGAAGTAACCCTGCTCGCGCGCCCACTCGATCGTGCCGTCGGTAGAACCGCCGTCGACGATGATGATCTGATCGCACCACTTCCGATCGATTTGCGGCATGATCGCTTTCATGCCTTCGATCTCGTTGAGCGTCATCACTAGCAACGTCGTCGTCAGGCCCGCTTTCTTTTTGGCCGTCTTCTCAACGTTCATTACCGGCGCTTCCTCAGTCACTTCCGTATCCCATGCGCTCATTGTATGCGCTTCCTTTTGGGTTGCCTGGTTGAGTTTTTCGACAGTCGGCGCCGAAGATCGGCGCGACCGCGAACGAATTGTCTTACATATTGGAAGTACGCCACAAGCGTGGTCGGATCGCGGATCGCGCCAGCGTCGATCATGCGCTCGAACTCCCGCCCCGTGACCAGGCGAAACTCCCGATGTCCGAACTCGGCGCCCACCTTCGGGACGGCGTCGTTCGCCACGTCCGCCGCGAATAACTGCACGCGCGCCGCCAAAATCCCGGCTTCTGGATAAATCATGCCCAGCGACTTCACCTGGCTGCGGCGACAGCGCAGCTGGGTTTCTTCTTCCAGTTCGCGCACCGCGGCACCGCGCGCGTCTTCGCCGCGGTCCATGAATCCACGTGGGATTTCCCATACGTCGTCTGCCACCGGATGCCGATACAAGCGCAGCAAACCGTAACGACCGTTCACGATCGGCAGCACCGCCACACCCGTGATGCCGGCTTTATTCCGGGTTTTGGGCGCCACAACCAGATAACGCTCCACCCGCTCCCCGTTCGGCGCCGTCACACGGTCGAAATAAATATCGAACAACATATTCTGCGCTGCGCGCACGCGCTTCTCGAGCACAAACGCGTTTGCGGGACGCCGCTTCAAGACGATGCCTCGGCGTCGATCATGCGTCAGACGTTTCCGTAAACGCTGTTCTTGATCATGATAAAGCCCTTGAGCAATTCTTGAATACCCGTGTCGAGTGAGAACATCGGCTTGAAACCCGTGCCTTCGATCTTGGCATTAGACACGATGTAGTTGCGCTGATCCGGGTCTTTGCCGACCGGCGCGTCCAGAAATACGAAATCCGGAACGTGTTTTTGAATCGCCTGGCAAAGTTCCTTTTTCGACACGTTGGCGTCGGACAGGCCGACGTTATAGATCTGCCCTTTCATCGCCGCGTACTTGTCGATGGCGTGCATAAACGCGCGCGTCACGTCGCGTACGTGCACATAATTGCGTTTAAACATGCCCTCGAACAACACCACGAAACGGTCGTAGACCGCGCGGTACACGAAATCGTTCACCAACAAATCGATGCGCATGCGCGGCGACATGCCGAACACCGTCGCCAGACGGAAACTGATCGCGTTCGGATGCTGCATCAATTCTTGTTCGACTTTCACTTTCTCAATCGCATACTGCGAGATCGGTCGCAACGGTGACTCTTCGGTGCAGAAATTATTTTTATCACCGGTGCCATAGGCGCTGTTGGTGGTCGGCATCAATACGATTTGTTCTTTGCTCAACAGTTTGAGCATGGACACGATCGCATCGTGATTGGTGGTGGTGGCGCCGACCGGATCGCGGCTGCATAACGGCGCGCCAACGAGTGCGGCCAAGGGGATGACGATGTCCACGTTCTTCAGCAATGGCTTGATCACGGCTTCCATGCGGATATCACCGCGCACGACGTTGAAGCGCGGATGGTGGCACACGTGCGATAAACTGTTCTGCCGATACATAAAGTTGTCGAGCACCGTGACGTGATGACCGGCGTCAAGCAACGCGGGAACCATCGTGGAACCGAGATAGCCGGCGCCGCCCGTAACGAGTATGCGATGAGTCATGTGATGAAGATATCCAATAGGAAGTGGTAATTGATCAAGACGGCGCCAAGAGTTCTTGCGCGCGTTCGTAGTCTTCAGGAATGCCGATGTCGATAAATTTTCCGTTCATGACGTGCCCGTAAATGCGCTTGCTACGCCCCAGTAGGTCCGGCAGCACGTCGTCTTCCCATGAAAGCGGCCTTTGCGACGGGAAGAAAGTGTCGCTCAACATGCGTTTATTAATGACGTAAATGCCGCCGTTCACCGTATTCTCGGGCCAACGAGCGTCGCGCGCTTGGAATTCCAAGATGTGCGAGTCCGGCGCTAAGCGCACGCCCGAATAACGGTCGTTGATTTCAAGTTCGCGTAAACCGATGGTAATTTCCGCTTCTTTGGTGGCGTGCACGGTATAGAGATCTGCCAGGGAAACTTCAAAAAATGTATCGCCGTTCATGACGATAAAATCGCGATCACGATCGATCAACTCGGCCGCATTGAGGATCGCGCCACCGGTACCGAGCGGCTCGTGTTCCTCGGCGTAAACGACTTCGATGTCCTGAAACCGCTCGTGGAAATGATCTTGAATGACTTCTTTCATATAGACGACGGCCAAAATAAACCGAGTGATTCCCTGGC
>JAHFQD010000365.1 GCA_023266455.1 Candidatus Muproteobacteria bacterium | reverse complement strand
CAGGACACTAATTCTGGAAAACGGCATGAATCCTCCGGATTGTAAGTTTTAATAATGGTCACGCCGAAGCGCGGCCGTCATGGTACGGCGGTTTCTTTATCGACACGGAATCGAAACGGACGAGCGAGCGGCCAGCGCCGCCGAGCTGCTGTTAATGCAAAATGCGAGGCGTGCTCAACGTGAACGCCGGAATTTCGGCGTCGAACGAAGTTCCGTCGTCCGCGATCATTTGATAACTGCCGTGCATGACGCCGACCGGCGTTTCCAACACCGTGCCACTGGTGTACTCGAAGCTCATGCCGGGGCTCAGATAGGGCTGTTCGCCGACGACGCCTTCACCGTGCACTTCTTGAATCCGATTATTAGCGTCGGTAATGACCCAATGTCGCGTGACCAGCTTCGCCGACATCGATCCGGCGTTGGTGATGGTGATCGTGTAAGCGAACACATAGCGGTTCTGATCCGGCGCAGACTGCGCCGGTAAATACGTGGTTCTCACCGCGACTTGGACTTGATGTTTGGTCTCGTTCATAGCGAAATATTTTGCATCGTTTGAGGCTGGTTTGCATCCCATAGGTTTCGTGGGATATCTAAGTCCGTGAAAAGTAACCTATTCCGATCCCGACGTTGTCGGCTCGCAAGGCACGCTGAAAATCTTTGCCGGTCCGCCATCGATGCGCGCGGCCGTGAGCGCACGGCCCCAAACGCAACCGCTGTCGAGCGCCAACACGTTGTGTTCTTGATACACACCGAGCGCCGACCAATGACCGAAGACGACGCGCACATCTGCGCTGCGTCGTCCCGGCACCTGGAACCAAGGCAATAGATGCGGTGGCTGGGTACCAGGCGCGCCGTTGTGATGTAGATCCATTTTGCCGTCGCGATCGCAGTAGCGCATGCGCGTAAAGGCGTTGACGATGACGCGAAGCCGCTCTGGCGCGCGTAGATCGTCGTGCCAATGATCGGGAAGATTTCCATACATGTGCGGGAAAAATTGTTCGGCGTTTTTGGTCAGCACGGATTCCGCTTCGCGCGCCAGACGTTGCGCGTCGCCGAGGTTCCACGCCGGCAATAAACCACCATGCACCATCGCGTAATCGAGCGTCGAGTCGTAATGCAGCAATGGGCGCGCGCGTAACCACGCTAGCAATTCATGCCGATCCGGCGCGTTGAGAACATCGTCGAACGAATCGCGCGCGCGGCGCTTGGCGTCTCCAGCGGCGACCGCGAGTAAATGGAGGTCGTGATTACCAAGGACTGTGATCGCGCTCGCGCCTAATCGTTTAACGAAACGCAGCACCTCGAGTGAGGCTGGCCCGCGATTGACGAGATCGCCGGTGAACCAGACGCGATCCTTGTCGGGATCGAATTGAATGCGTTCGAGCAGCGCCCGGAGCGCAGTAAAACAACCTTGAACATCCCCGATCGCGTAAACCGCCATATCGTTTACGACACGACTTGTTCGGTTACTAGCTCTGCCATCTCTGCGGTGGCTCGCACGAGCGCGCTGCGGATGCTCGGCTCGGTCGCCGAGTGTCCGGCGTCGGGAATAATGTCGAGCCGTGAACCGTCCCACACGCGGCTCAAATCCCAAGCGCTTTGAATTGGGCACACCAGATCGTAGCGGCCATGCACCATGATCCCTGGAATATTTTTGAGATGGTGTGCGTTGCGTAAGATTTGATCCGGCGCTAGAAATGTATTGTTAATGAAGTAATGCGCTTCGATGCGCGCCAGCGACAACGCTAAATGCGGCGAACTAAAGAACTCGATCACTTCTTTACTCGGTAGCAGCGTCGATAACCGCCCTTCCCAAAGCGACCAGGCTTTAGCGCTATGCATTCGTGCGATCTCGTCGCTGCCCGTGAGACGGCGATAATGTGCGCGCAATAAATCGTTGCGCTCAGTTTCGGGAATCGGATCGATGAACGCATGCCATTGATCGGGAAACAGCCGGTTCGCGCCTTCTTGGTAGAACCAGCGAATCTCCCACGGGCGGCACAGAAACACGCCGCGCAGAATCATCCCGCGTACGCGTTGCGGATGTGTTTCGGCGTAGACCAGCGCCAATGTCGAACCCCAAGAGCCGCCGAACAACACCCAGCGATCAATGCCGAGATGCTCGCGGATACGTTCCATGTCGGCGACCAGATGCTGCGTCGTGTTCAGCTCAAGCGACGCGTGCGGCGTGGAGCGACCGGCGCCGCGCTGATCGAACAATACGATGCGATAGATGTTCGGATCGAAGAAACAGCGATGCTCCGGCGTACAGCCCGAGCCCGGGCCGCCGTGTAGAAAACACACTGGAATACCACGCGGATTTCCGCATTCTTCGATATAGAGCTCATGCGGCGGATCGACTTTGAGCCGATGCATGGCGTAAGGCGAAATGGGAGGAAATAAGTTCGACACGCTTTTCCGTTCCACCGGTTGACGAAGGCGTCATCGTACTTCGGCTGACGGTCATCGGCTATACCCGTTTGCATGGTTGTCGTCCGTAGTTTTATTCTTCCAACTCCGGTTCAGGACGTAGTAACGCCACAGATGACGGACAAGACCCGCCAAAAAGATCACCCCGAATTTCGCGACGCGGTCGGCGATGTGCGACCGTTGAAGCAGGATCGCGTGTC
>JAHFQD010000065.1 GCA_023266455.1 Candidatus Muproteobacteria bacterium | reverse complement strand
CCGTCGCCGTCTTGGTTCATCGCTTCCCACGTGACGACGAAATTGCCGCTGGCGTCGATCGCGACGGAAGCATCGTCTTGTTCATCCACGGTAGTGGTATTGATGCGGAACTCGCCGCCTTGGGCGACGCCGGCGGCGTTGTAGCGTTGGCCATAGACGCCATCGCCGTCGCCGTCTTGGCCATTGCTGGTCCAGACGATCACGAAATTGCCGCTCGCGTTCATCGCGATAGAGCCTTCGCTCTGGATGCCGGTGGTGAAGGTGTTGACGCGGAACTCACCACCTTGCGCGACGCCGGCGGCGTTATAGCGTTGTGCGTAAATACCGAAGTTGCTGCCGTCCTCGCCGTAACTATTCCAGACGACGACAAAGTTGCCGCTGGCATCCATCGCGACGGTTGAATACGACTGATCGTTCGTGGTGTAGGTGTTGACGCGGAACTCGCTGCCTTGCGCGACGCCAGCGGCGTTATAGCGTTGTGCGTAGACGCCCCGGTTATCGCCGTCTTGGCTCATGCTCTCCCACACGATGACGAAATTGCCGTTGGCATCTACAGCAACTTGGCGTCTCGACGCGTCGTCGTTCGTGGTTTCTTGAAGGCCGGCGGTGAATGTGTTCACTCGCGTCTCGCCGCCTTGCGCGCTAACCGATCCGCCGCCGAGCAGCGATGACACGGACGTGCCGCTATTCGCGACGTTGTCTTCGGTGATTGTCGGCAGGGTGGGATTGCGCGCAGTCAATATCGGCGCGTCGTTCGCCGCCGTGACGGTAATCGAGGCGGTGTCGGTCGCGGTGGAGAACGCCGTCGGGTTGCCGTTGGTGGACACGTCGACCTTGGTGCCCACGGTCCCCGACGTTTGATCCCAAGCGCGGAAGGTCAGCGACTGACTGTCGCCGTTCGCCGAGTCGGGGGCGAAGCGCACGCGGTCGGCGCTGCGCAATAACAAAGCGCTGGTATTCGACACTGTGCCGATAGCGTTCCAAGAACTGCCGCCGTCGGTGGAGTATTGCCACTGCGGAGATGCCGCGCTGGTGATGGCCACGCCTTGGAGCGCATAGACATCGGCATCGGCGACCGAGGAGTAACGGAAGCGTTGTGTGAAGACGCCGTCGGCGTCGCCGGGGCCGTTGCCGCTCCAGATGGCGACGAGACGTCCGCCGTCATTGACGGCGACGCCTGGGTTGTACTGGTTGCCCGAGGTCGTTGTGTTGAGCAGCACTTCGCCGGTGATCGCGTTGCCGCTCGCGTCGAACTGACGCACGTAGGCCCCAGTACCGCTGCCGTCTTGGAGATCGCCTTCCCACGCGACGAAGAATCCGCCGGAGCGACGCATTGCGATCATCGGATCGCGTTGGTCGTTGGCGGTGGTGACGCTGGCTTGGAATTCACTGCCTTGGGCTACGCCGGAAGCGTTGTAACGCTGACCGTAGATACCCGCGCCGCTGCCGTCTTGGCCGTGACTGACCCATACCACGGCGAAGTTGCCATTCGCATCCATGGCGACGGCGCTTTCGGCTTGCGTGCCGGTAGTAAAGGTGTTCACCAAGAACTCGCCGCCTTGGGCGACGCCGGCGCTGTTATAGCGCTGCCCGTAAATGCCGTAGTCGCTGCCGTCTTGATCGAGGCTTTCCCACACGACCACAAAGTTGCCGCTGGCGTCCATGGCGATAGCGCTGTCGGCTTGGTCTTCGAAGGTGTTCGTGTTGACTTGGAACTCGCTACCTTGGGCGACACCGGCGGCGTTGTAGCGTTGGCCATAGATGCCCCAATCGCTGCCGTCTTGGCCGTTGCTTTGCCAGGTGATGACGAAGTTGCCGCTGGCGTCCATCGCGATAGCGCTTTCTTGCTGCTCGCCGGCGGTCGTGGTGTTGACTCTAAACTCACCGCCTTGGGCGACGCCGGCGGCGTTATAGCGTTGGGCGTAGATGCCCGCGCCGCTGCCGTCTTGACCGAGGCTTTGCCAGGTAACGACGAAATTGCCGCTCGGGTCCATTGCGATGGCGGCGAATTCTTGATCGTTCGCGGTCGTGGTGTTGACTCTAAATTCGCCGCCTTGGGCAACACCCGAAGCGTTGTAGCGTTGCGCGTAGATGCCCCAACCGCTGCCGTCTTGCGTATTACTTTGCCAGACGACGACGTAGTTGCCATTGGCGTCCATCGCTACCTGGCGTTTGGCGCCGTCGTATGGCGTGGTTTCTTGCGTGTTGCTGGTCGTGCTATTTACCCGCGTCTCAGATCCCTGCGCAGTGATTGAGCCACTGCCGAGCAAGGTCGAGACTTGTACGCCGGTATTCGTGACGTCGTCTTCGGTAATGGTGGGTAAGGTCGGACTGATCGGCGTTAGCACCGGCGCCGAGTTGTCGGCGACGTCCGTGACGGTGACGATGATCGACTGCGTGTCGGTGCCGCCGTTGCCGTCGGAGACCTGCACAATGACTTCGTAAATATTGTTGGCGTTGGCGTCGCCCGGCGTGTCGTAGTCGGGCGCGACGCTGAAACTCAAAGCGCCGCTGGATGAATTGATGGTGAAGCGCGCGGCGTCGGCGCCGCCGGCAATAGAGTAGGTGAGCGTGTTCGCCGGCAGATCTTGATCGGTCGCCACGATGGTTTTTACGGCGGTGGTGTTTTCGGCGATGACGACCGAGGGGTTGTACATGAAAACGCCCGAGGCATCGCCGGTACCGTTACCGCTCCACACGACGACTTGGTGGCCATTGTCGTCGACCGCGACGCTCGCGTGGATTTGATCGTTAGGGATGGTGGTGTTGACGAGGATCTCGCCGGTCAGCGCGTTGCCGCTGGCATCGTACTCGCGCATAAAGATGCCGTACGAAGAATCGTCGTCTTGTCCGTCGCTGCTCCAGACGACGACGAAGCCGCCGGAGGGCCGCATCGCCACCACCGGCGCTTCTTGGTCGTACATCGTCGTGGTGTTGATCTGGAATTCGCCGCCTTGCGCGACGCCGGCGGCGTTGTAGCGCTGTCCGTAAACTCCATAGGAGTTCACCGAATCTTGAACGTAACTCATCCACGTGATGACAAAACCGCTGCTATTCATCGCGATCGAAGTGTCGCTTTGTGAATCCAATGTCGTGGTGTTGACCTGGAATTCGCCGCCTTGGGCGACGCCGCTGCTGTTGTAACGCTGAGCGAACACGCCTAAGTCGTTTCCATCTTGGGCATCACTATGCCAGGTGATGACGAAGTTGCCGGCCGCATCCATGGCGATGGAGGGCGTCTCTTGATCGTTCACGGTCGTGGTATTGACGCGGAACTCGCTGCCTTGCGCCACACCCGAGGCGTTGTAACGCTGCGCGTAGATACCGTAACCGTCGCCGTCCTGCGCGACGCTGCGCCACGTGACGACGAAATTGCCGCTGGCGTCCATCGCCACCGCCGCGTCGTCCTGGTCGCTCGCCGTGGCGGTGTTAACGCGGAACTCGCCACCCTGCGCGACGCCGGCGCTGTTATAACGCTGCCCGTAAATACCCCAGCCGCTGCCGTCTTGCGCCAAGCTTTCCCACACGATTACGACATTGCCGTTGGTGTCCATCGCGATGGATGGATTACGTTGGTTGTTCGCGGTCGTCGTATTGACGCGGAACTCGCCGCCTTGCGCCGTGCCGCCGGTGTCGTAACGCCGCGCGTAGATACCGTAGCCGCTACCGTCTTGCGCGTTGCTGATCCACACGACGACGTAATTGCCGTTGCTGTCCATCGTTACTTCGCGATGCTGATATTCGGTTTCCTGCGAATTAGTGGTGGTTGTATTCACCCGCACTTCGCTGGGAATGATCACCGGCGCGTCGTTGGTGCCGGTGATGGTGACGTTGATGATTTGATTATCGACGCCACCGTGTCCATCGGACACGACAACCGCGACTTGGTAAATGTTGTCGGCGTTGGCGTCGCGGATATCTTCGAAATTGGGCGTCGAGGCGAACGTCAGCACGCCGGTGACGCTGTTGATGGCGAAGAAATTGATATCGCCGCCGCCGATGATGGAATAGGTGAGCGTGTTGGCGTCGGCGTCGGTAGCCGTTACGGTGGTGATCATCGCGGTATTTTCGGCGAGCGAGATATTAGCGACGACCCCGCCGCCATTGGACGTGATCACCGGCGCGGAGTTGACGTTATAGCGTTGCATGAACACGCCGTCGGTATCGCCGCTCCCGCTACCGCTCCATACCACGACGAGATGTCCATTGTTGTCGATCGCGGCGCTGACGCCGAGCTCGTCATTGGTGGTCGTCGTGTTGACTTGAACCTCGCCGGTGATGGCGTTGCCCGACGCGCCGAACTCGCGCATATAAATGCCGGTGCCATCGCCGTCGGTGTAACCTCGCCACGTCGCGATGAAACCGCCGGAAGAACGCATCGTGACGTTGGGATTATCTTGTGCGCCGACCGTGTCGACGTTAATGAGCATCTCGCTGCCTTGCGCGACGCCGGCGCTGTTATAGCGCTGGGCGTAGATACCCCAGCTGTCGCCATCCTGCAGCAAGCTTTGCCACGCGACGACAAAGTCGCCGGTGGCGTTCATCGAAACGCTGGCCAGCGTTTGCTCGTTACTCGTTTCCGTATTGATTAGGAATTCGCCGCCTTGGGCGACGCCGGCGGCGTTGTAGCGCTGTCCATAGATGCCATCCCCGCTGCCGTCCTGATCGTGGCTTTCCCAGACGGCGACAAAGTTACCGCTGGCATCCATGGCGACGGTGACGTCGTCTTGGGTATTCAAGGTGGTGGTGTTGATTCTGAATTCGCCGCCTTGAGCGACACCGGCGGCGTTGTAGCGTTGTCCGTACACACCGAATTGATCGCCGTCTTGATTGGAGCTGTCCCAGACAATGACAAAACTGCCGCTCGCGCTCATCGCGATAGCAGGATCGTCTTGGATATTCGCGGTCGTGGTATTGACGCGGAACTCGCTGCCTTGCGACACACCCGAGGCGTTATAACGCTGTGCGTAGACGCCGGTAGAGCTACCGTCTTGGTTTAAGCTTGCCCAGGTGACGACGAAGTTGCCGCTGGCGTCCATCGCGACGGAGGGAAAAGTCTGATTGTCGACGGTCGTGGTGTTGACGCGGAATTCGCCGCCCTGCGCAACGCCGGCGCTGTTGAAGCGCTTCGCGTAAATACCCCAACCGTCGCCGTCTTGCGCATCGCTGCGCCACACGACGACGTAGTTGCCGTTGGCGTCCATCGCGACTTGATTGGCTTGCCGGCCGTTGTTCGAGGTGTCCTGCACGTTGGCGGTCGTGGTATTGACCAAGGTCTCGCCGCCTTGGGCGGAAACATTGAGTGTGCCCATCCAGTTCGCTTGCAACTGCGCGCTGGGTGCGATGGCGGTTTCGATCGTTCCGGTTTGTGTTTCGAGCAACCAGTCGCCGCCCAACACTTGTTGACCGGTCACGTCGTCGCTCGCCGCGACGTCGGCGCCGGTGAGACGGCTCAGCGCGGCGACCAATGATTGTCCTTCGGACGTCGCGGTGATATCGCATCCGTAGAGCATGAAGTCCGCGTCGTCGGTGAGCGCGTTGCCCCATTGTTTGATGGCGGTGGCGTTGGCGAGCAGTGACTCGAAGTTCAGTTGTGTGTTGCCGAGGTCGAATGAACCGGCGGCACCGTGCGAGATCAGGTGCACGGCGGAGAGATCGTTGCGATTCGCGAGCGCGTCGGTGACTTGCTGGATGCCGTCGCGTGCCGGATCGAGCACGACGACTTCGATCTCGCGTCCATCCGAGCGCGGGGTGAGGAGATCGGATACGAACTGACCATAATCGCTGACGCGTGGATCGATGAGGACGAGTTCTTTACGGCTTTCGACGGCGGCGGCGGTGCTGGCGGGTTGGGTGACGGCGGGGGGCGATTGAAGTTCGGCTTGTTGAATGACGGCGGGCTCGACGACGGGCGTCGGATCTGCCACTGCCCCGGCTACATCAGCGGAAAGCAGTAAGCGCGATTCGAGCTCTTCGAATACGGGTCCGGATCCCACCGAGTAAATAGCTTCCCTGCGCCCCTTTTGCTTTTTATCAGGCATTAGGCTCACGACGGCGCTTTAGGCTATTCAACAAATACTAGCCCCAGATATTCACCAAGAAGCTTCAAGAAGCGGGCCATTTCGATAACCCGCTGATAAAGGTGAAGATTTAGTTTTTTCGAGACGACGGTGAAAAAAAATAAGGAAAAACAGGGGATTTCACGTTATTTCGCTTGTCGAACTTTTACTTTCGGCTCATCGTCGGGGGTGGGATTAACCCTATACGGTCGAATGTGCCTAGATACCTTTAATTGACTAGAAAGCGCACTTTGCAGCGCAAACCGCTGGGAATGGCGTGTTCGGGGTTGGGTATTTCGAGCCGTACGACGAAGGTACCGCTGGCGCCGTCGATGACTTTATCCACCACGGTTACTTGAGCTTTTAGGGTCCCGATCGCGCCCAACTCGGATCGAACTTCGGCGTTCGTCCCTTTCTGAATTTGTCCGAATAAGGTCGCTGGCAATACCACTTCGATTCGAAGCGGGTTGAGCTGCACCAATTTGAGGATGGTTTTGTCTTTGACCGATTCGCCGGGCGACAAATAGCGCTCGGCGATGACGGCGTTGATCGGGCTGCGAATGGTGCGAAGGTTTAAGGTTTCACGCGCGTGACGCGCCTGAAGCTCGCTGGAGCGTGCGGTGGCGTCGGCTTCGTCTTTTTCGCTAAAGGGAATCGCCTGCTCGGAATAGAGTTGGCGCGCGCGTGTTTGTTTGCGTTTGTCGTATTCGGCTTTGGACGTTGCGATCGCGAGCGCGGCGTCTTCCACGTCCGCGCGTAGTTTCGCTAGTTCCTGTCCTTGTTTGACCGTATCGCCGCGATCCACCGACAGTGATTCGATGACGCCTTCGACGGGGCTGCGCAGCTCGACGGTGGTGTAGGGCTCGATGAGGGCTTCGAACTCCGCTAACGGCGCTGCGTGGCCGTCGATGGCGATGAGGAACACCAACGCCGCGGCGACAATGCGCAGCCGCGCTTTTTCGGTCGAAGCCGTCGTTTCGGTGTTCACGGGCATATACAGATAATAGTTGTTGTTTGCGAAGAGCGAGTTATTCCGCGCGTCCCGAAAACGCCATGCGTTCATCGCGTTGTTCGTCGTCGCGCAGCAGCGCTCGCCGCAAGCGCCGATGATTACTTTCGGCGAGTTCTTGGGCGAACCGCGCCAGCAGCGCGCCCAACCAGCTCGGCAGCGTTGGCGAAACGCCGCGCGCCAGTCGCAGGGTCCATCCGCCGAGACGCACGCGGATAATTTCGTCTTCGTTCGAACCGAATATCTCGTAGCTGCCGGAATCGCCTTGGCGCGCGCAGCGGCCGATGAGTTGGCGATCGACGCGGCGCGAGTCGTTGTGCTCGCATAAGATAACATGCAACCCGCCGCGCGCGATGACGGCTTCGGTCAACGGGATGTCGGTTCCGCGTCCCGCCATGTTGGTCGCGATCGTAATCTGCTGCGCTTCGCCGGCGCGCGCGACGATGGCGGCTTCTTCCGCGTCTTGCCGCGCGTTGAGCAACTGATGCGGTACGTTCGCTTGTTTTAACAACGCACTGAGATGCTCCGAATCCGCCAAGGTGCGCGTGCCGACCAACACCGGCCGGCCGCTCGCGCGTTCGCGTTCGATGGCGCGCACGATGGCGATCCATTTATCCGCGGCGCGCCGGAAGTAATGCGCGCCGCTCATGCGTAACCGGCTGGGGCGATGCCGCGGTATGCGCACCACATGCAAGCCGTAAACGCTGCGCAGTTCAGCACGCACTTCATGCATCGTTCCCGACATACCGGCCACGCGTAGGTAGCGTTGAAAAAAACGTTGATAGCTGATGCGTGCGAGCGGTTCGTGTTGTGAGCTCGGCGTTTGTCCTTCTTTGATCTCGATCATTTGATGTAGACCTTGTTCCCAGGATCGATCCGGCATGGTGCGGCCAGTGTGTTCGTCGATGATTTCGACACGTCCTTCGCGCACTAAATAATGCCGATCGCGCTGAAACAGATGTCGTGCCGATAAGGCTTGTTCCACCAGCGCTTCGCGTTTGCGCGCGTTCGTCCACGGTCCCCCGAGCGGACTGGCGATCTCCGCTAGCCGGCGTACGCCGGCGGTGGACAAGCCGACGTGTCGCGCCGTTTCGTTCAGCGTGAACTCGCTGCCGGATTGCAGTTGTTCGGCGAGCCACAGCGCTTGCTGGTAGTGCTGGGTGAGTCCGTGATCTTTAGCCGGACCCGCCAGGATCAACGGCGTGCGCGCTTCGTCGACGAGGATGCTGTCGGCCTCGTCAACGATGGCGTAATAAAGTCCGCGCAACAGTAATTGCTCGGTACAGCGCTCGCCGGTGCTG
>JAHFQD010000364.1:449-2643 GCA_023266455.1 Candidatus Muproteobacteria bacterium | reverse complement strand
GCTATTCATTCCAAAATAAAATCTACCTCGCCAAACGCGTGAGTATCAACAGCGGCGCGGACAACATTGGTACCTATCAACAGAAACTCTACGCATCGCTGCGCGGCGCGCAACAACGCCGCGAGCAAGTCACGGCATGGGTGGACCCCAAAGATCCGAACAACGCGCTCCTAGATCGCAACATGCGTTGGGGGTTATTCGGATTCAAGTCGGTTTTCTTTCTCCTCTTTACCGTCGTCGGTTTGGTCATCGTCATTGCCGCGCTGCAAAAGACCGATCCAACGCTGGCGGCGGCCGCGCAACGACCGTGGCTGACGAATCCGGCGTGGCGAGACGGACGCATCACGTCAACGTCCCGCGGTGCGGTCGTTGGGTATTGGTGTTTTGCGATCGTGTGGAACCTGATTTCTGCTCCGCTCTTATTTCTGCTGTCGGGCGAACTGCACAAAAACAACTGGCCGGCGCTGTTGGGATTGTTATTTCCGATCGTCGGCGCCTGGCTCATCTACGGTGCGGTGTATAGGACGTTGCAATGGCGGCGCTTCGGTTGCCTGACACTGACGATGAACCCTTTCCCGGGCACCATCGGTGGCGAGGTCGCCGGCGTCATCGACATACCCGAGCGATTCGACGCCAGACAAAAAGTGTCTATCGTATTGACTTGCGTGCATCGAATAATCACCCATAACAATCGCGACCACGACAACGTTAGTGAAAGCGCGATATGGCAGGACGAAACGCAGATCACACCGACGTTCGCCAGTCGCGGGACACAATTGCCGTTTCGCTTTCGCGTGCCGACCGGTTTGCCACCGAGCGCTGAAGATTCGCATCGCTGGACGTTGCGCATCGCCGCCGAATTGCCCGGTATAGATCTCAATCACACTTTCGAGCTGCCGGTATTCGAAAGCGCAATGCCGCTCCCCGCGTCGTCCGCCACACCAACGCCGTCCGCGCCGCCTGAAATTCCCGCTTCGATCGTGCGTATCGAGCGTAAAGGCGATGGGGCTATTTTTTATTACCCACCGTTCCGTTCCTTGTCGATGAGCCTCACGCTTGCGGTTTTCGGATTGATCTTCGGCGGCGCGGCGCTATTCATGTCCACGACATTGGAAAAAGGCTTAATCGCCTTGCCGATGTGGTTGATGATGATCGTCATGAGTTTCTTCGCCGCGATGTTGTTGTGTTTGGGTTTCTACACCCTTTTCAACTCGCTACGCGTCGAGATATCGGCGCGCGGCGTTATTACCACGCGGCGCATGTTCGGCTTCGAGGTCACGAAACAAACGGCTTTGGAAGACATCGTCGACGTCAAACCACGCATCACATCGCAGAGTCACGACGGTAAAACGTTTCACGTCCGCTACACGCTCGACGCGTCGACCCGCGATCAACGCCGCGTCGTCGTCGGCGACGACGTTCCCGGCCATCCGCTGGCGGAATATCTCGCTCAACAGCTACGCGAAGCGATAAAAGTTAAGTAAGGTTTCGGCGCGTTCCATCGAAAATCATTGATTCCTTCTGGTAAACCACTTCAGGGCACCGTTGTCCTGCCTTATACTGCAGCGCCAATCTTTCATCACAACAAGAGTTTTCCATGCGCGTTTCCAAGATGTTGCTGCCAACCGTTCGCGAGACCCCCGCCGACGCCGAAACCATTTCTCACAAACTAATGCTGCGAGCGGGCATGATCCGCAAAATCGCAGCGGGCGTTTACACCTGGCTGCCATCGGGATTGCGCGTGTTACGCAAGGTCGAAGCCGTCGTCCGTGCCGAAATGAACCGCGCCGGCGCGCAAGAAGTGCTGATGCCGGCAGTGCAGCCGGCGGAACTCTGGCAAGAATCCGGCCGCTGGGAACAGTACGGACCGGAGTTGCTGCGCATCAAAGACCGACACCAGCGCGATTTCTGTTTCGGTCCGACGCACGAAGAAGTCATCACCGATCTCGCGCGTCGCGAGCTGAAAAGTTATCGCCAGCTACCGGCGAATTTCTACCAGATTCAAATGAAATTTCGCGATGAAATCCGTCCGCGTTTCGGCGTGATGCGCGCGCGCGAATTTTTGATGAAGGACGCCTACTCGTTCCACGTTGATCAGCGTTCACTCGAAGAAACTTACAAGGTGATGCACGAAACTTATTGCCGCATCTTCCAGCGCGTCGGCCTGGAATTTCGGCCAGTCGCGGCGGACACC
>JAHFQD010000364.1:0-439 GCA_023266455.1 Candidatus Muproteobacteria bacterium | reverse complement strand
GCTCGCCGATTCCGGCGAAGACGCCATCGCGATCTGCAACAAATGCGAGTACGCCGCGAACGTCGAACTCGCACAAGCGGTGCCACCGGCAGCGGCGGCGCCGTCCGGCAAGCCGATGCGTACCGTCGACACGCCGACGCAGCGCACAATCGACGAGGTCAGCAAATTCCTAAAGATCGACGCAAAACAAACGGTGAAGACGTTGATCGCAAAAGGCGTCGACGGACCTATCGCCTTCGTGCTGCGCGGCGATCATGAATTAAACGAGATCAAAGCCGCAAAACTACCGGCGGTGGCGAAACCGTTTACGTTCCTCACGCCGGAAGAAGTCAAACAAGCGGTCGGCTGCGACATCGGCTCCATCGGCCCCGTCGGACTCAAAGTACCGGCGATCATCGACAGCGCCGCGGCGCACGTCGCCGACTTCGTCTGCGGCGCG
>JAHFQD010000363.1 GCA_023266455.1 Candidatus Muproteobacteria bacterium | reverse complement strand
AGCCGATACGGAAAAAATTTACTACAAGTAACAGCGGACGAAATCCTCATCCCCGTTCCGTTCACCGGTGCGACGAAACGCGTCGCCATCGCGGAGATAAAAAACATCCACATCCGTACGCAAGAGATCGGCAAAACCGCATGGTTCTCCCTCGCACGTCAACGCTGGCTCGATATTGATCACGCGAGCGGAAAATTAAACGTGCCGGAACAATATCTGCCGTGTGATAGCGATTTAGACCAACTACATCAACTTCTGAACGAACACATGAACCGTCGGCCAAACACGTCGCGATAGCGCCGTTGACCCCACGTTTTCTGCCTTTCATCGTGCTACTTATACGTAGGTATTAGACGCCGTAAAGCACTATCGGCGATAGAGTAATCAGCATGAGAATAAGTTTTTAGGGGGAAACGGTGCAAAATAAATCCTCACTCTTCCACTACGGATTCTTTGTAGTTGCCATGACGACGGCGCTGCTCACGGGATGCGGCGGCAGCAGTGATGGCGGCACGAGCAGTACTTCTTCTTCGTCGTCGTCTCCCGCGCCAACACCAGCCCCTGGCCAAGCGCCTTCCGCACCGACCGGCTTATCGGTCACGGCCGGCGATACGCAGATCACGCTCGCCTGGTCCGTGGTCAGCGGTGCGAGTAGCTATAACGTCAAACGCGCTAATGTTTCTGGCGGACCGTACACCGCGATACGCACCGGTCTTACAACGAACAGTTTTCTTAACACTGGACTCGCGAACGGGACGACGTATTACTACGTCGTGTCGGCGGTTAACAATGTCGGCGAGAGCGCGGCCTCCGCTCAAGCAAGCGCGATACCACGCGCTACCGTCGGCGCGCCGTTTACGCCGACCGGATTCAACGCCGTCGCCGGCGATACACGCGTAACGCTTACCTGGGACACGGTAACCGGCGCCACCGGTTACAAGCTATATCGCGATAACGTCGTGATCGCTTCACCAACGACCGTGAATTACACCGACGTCGCCGTGTCGAATGGGCGGATGTACGCCTACACCCTTTCCGCCACCAACAGCGCCGGCGAAAGCGCGCGTTCAAGCACGGTCAACGCCGCGCCGGCCAAGGGCTTACCTACCGTCGGCGCATGGTTGGGCGCGACACCCGGCGAAATCACCTTGGCCCAATTCGAGACGCTCACGCAACGCAAGTTGGACATCTATCACACCTATAAAGGAATCGGTTCCGCGCCCTTCCCCAGCGCGTCCGACATCGCTATCGCTAACGGCGGACGATTGCTGCTAATAAATTGGAAACCGGAACAAGATAACGTCACCAAGACCATCTACACCTGGCCGCAAATCGCCGCCGGCATGCACGACGCGTACATCGATCGCGTGGCAGCGCAAATCGTCGCGCAAGGCGTGCGTTTCTTCATCGTGTTCCATCACGAACCCGAAGACGAAATCACGGGCGCGAATACGGTGCAGGCGTACGTCGACATGCAGCGCCATATTCACGACCGCTTAATCGCACAAGGCGCCGGGCCTTATCTGATCTTCGTGTGGAACATGATGGGTTATTCTGGACACCAATCGCTTTATGAGGATGCGGTGAATCTTTATCCCGGCGACGATTACGTCGACTGGATCGCGTGGGATCCTTACTCACACGACAGCGGCTGGCCCTCCTTCGAACAATTTTCTAGTTATTTTTATGATTGGGCGCAAACCAATCATCCCAGCAAACCGTTGATGCTGGCCGAATTCGGCGTAACGGAAAAAACCACCGACGCCAATTTCAAAGCGAACTGGTATGCGCAAATCGTCAACGCGCTCAAAACCACGCGCCCGGCGCTGCGTGCGCTGGTTTATTTCCACCACAACAGCGATTTCGGCAACGTATGGGTCGACAGTTCTCCGCAAGCGCTGCAGTCTTATATCGACACGGGACACGACCCTTACCTGTCGGTGCATTAATAGAAACGTCCCGCATTACGTCGTTCGAATTCGCGCGGAATATAATAAGCCGACGCGAATCGGACGACACACAGCATGCGCATTTGGGATGTACCCGCCGGCTATTTGAATCGACAAAGCTTGCTCGGCGAACACCGCGAGTTGCACGGCCTGCATATCGTCGTCACGAAAAATAAAAAAGGTTACGCACGGCATCCAGAAACCTTGCGTTGGGTCGACGCGCTGAGTGGACTCGCACAACGGCACGCGCAGCTCGTCGCGGAAATGAAATTACGCGGCTACGTCGATCGCAGTCCACTCCCACGCAAGCGCGTTCGCTCGACATGGCCGGCAACGTTCGTCACCGATCCGGCAGAACAATTTTCATTGCTGCGTCACAAGTACGACGGCAAAGACCCCGGTCGCATCGCACTGCCGCGTAACGCGCAAGAACTGTGGGCACAACATAAGTACTCGGTGATGGCGCGCGATCCGGAAACGTATCGTCGTCTTGGGCGCTCCGTTGCACGCATGCACAAACGCGATTCGTTACACGAGTTGGCGCAAACCTTGGTTATGATTCTGCGCGAGTCGCGAGCACAGGGCCGCTTAGTGAACGCGCTCGAGCATATGTGGGGCCATGTACGGAACCTCGCCGATGTCGACGACAAACGCGTGGTACGACAAACGCCGATCACCTGGTTGGGAAAAATCCAA